>CAZDNZ010000051.1:0-8159 GCA_964506925.1 uncultured Pseudomonadales bacterium
CAGCAAGAGGTGTGGTTTTGGATGCCGAAACCGGTAATGCTGTTGATCAGGATGATCTTGCTAAAGCACAAGAAAAACTTTATGAGTGCGGTCAAGTAGAACTTGGATGGAACGTTAAAGGTTTTGCTGGAGGCACAGCTCTTTATAAAGAGCACAGCGTATCAGGTGATGGTGATACAATTGCTGAAATAGATAAACTTACAGGCCCAACTTTTGGTATATCTGCCGGTCATGAGATTGTGCCATTTATTAGCTTGGAAGCAGAACTACGTTATAGCAGTTTAAGTGGTGAGACACCAGCGTCTGCGCCAAAACTAGGGGTTGAAGACGGAAATTACTCCGTTCAACGCGATCAGGTCACCGCTCTTACCAAACTGAGTGCTCAACTTACGCAAAACTTTACAGCCTATGGCGCACTTGGTATTCAGTATGCAAAGACTGAATCAGAACTTGAGACGCCTGATTGGAGTACGAAGAGCACAGACTGGTCTTCACATGGTGTTTACGGTGCGGGTATAAAGTACGATATTGACCTTGACAGTGAAGATGGACAAAGTGGCCTGCATGGTGGAATTCAATTCGATTATACTGGGACTTTTTCCAAGCAACAAGGTGATAGCGCCAGTGTTCTTGTTTTTGGAGGTTATAGCAATGAACCAGACAGACCACTTTATGAATCCGACCCTGCATACTCAGATTATCAACCAGAAGACTTCTAAACCACCCACCCAAAAAATCCCCCTACCGGGGGATTTTTTTATGCGGATCGCGTGCAGGATGTAACCATGTGGCAGCGTTATCCGAACATATGAAAACAGCAAAAATGATTTTGTTGACATGGGTTGTCGCGTTTGGTGGCTTGGCCTGCGGCTTTGGGATAACCACAGCCGCGGCTCAGGCTGCCGCACCGGCGTACGATAAAATTGCCCAAACCAACCTGCAACAGGTCAGCACCGCCCGTTTTACCAAATGGCTGTGGGATGTGTACGATGCCACCCTCTACCTGCCCACAGAAGATACAGCAAACCTGCAAACCACCCCATTGGCCCTGAAACTCACATACCTGCGTAAGCTATCTGGTGCCAAAATATGTGAAAAATCGCTGGAACTGATGGCCGCACAAGCCCCCCTGACTAAAAACCAGCGGCAAAAGTGGGATGCCCTCATGCGTCAGCAATTTCCGGATGTACAGGCGGGGGACACCATTACCGGCGTCCGCGATGCCGATGGCCACACCACCTTCATCATCAATGGTAAGCCCCAACCGGAAATAACAGATCAGGCTTTTGGCCGCCGTTTTTTTAATATTTGGCTGGGCGAGGCCACCGCCGAGCCTGAGCTGCGTGCCACTCTGTTAGAAAATACCCCCTTTTCTCCCTAAAAAGACTATTCAAAAGCCCAGCGCATTGCTAAGGTAAGCCATATGAACCTGCATCATCGCCTGCTCTGGCTTCTCATCCTGCTCACATTCAGTACCATTGTGCTGGGGGCGGCCACCCGGGTGTTTGAAGCGGGCATGGCCTGCCCGGACTGGCCCATGTGCTATGGTGTTTGGTGGCCTTTTGGGCAGGGGATAGATTATGTGGTGGACGGCGTCCAATACACCCTCACGCAGGTTTTACTGGAATGGGGGCACCGCCTAAACGCCATGCTGGTAGGGATAGCACTACTGGGCACGTTGGCCACGGCAATCCTCCAGAAACGCTGGCGTTTACCCTTACTGGCAGCCATCGTCCTGATGGTTCAGATAAAACTGGGTGGTATCACCGTCTGGTTTTATAACGTACCGTGGAGTGTGGCCATACATTTAGGCAATGCGCTGATTTTCTTTGCCATATTGCTTTGGTGGCGGCGGGATGTCGCCGCTGGCAGCCAGCGCCAGCCCGTGGCAGCCCCCCATTGGCCCGCCTACCTGTTTGCCGCCCTTGTGTGGCTGACCATGCTGGTGGGGGCTACCGTCTCCAGCAGTTATGCTGGGCCGGCCTGTGGCGAACTGTTCCTGTGTTTTGGGCAATTTTGGGTAAGTGATCCGCTACAACAGATTCATATGCTGCACCGCCTGCTGGCTGTGGCTGTGGTCGCAGGGAGTATTTTGCTGATTGTAATGTACAAAAAAACCATATTACGCGGCAGCGCCCGGGGTATTCATATCATTATGTGGGGGCAGATTTTGCTGGGTATGCTGACGCTGTACAGTTTTGGGTACTATCCGGATTATTACAAACTGCTTTCCGTCCTGCATCTGGCATGGGGGACAATCCTCTGGATGGCCAGCATCGGTACTATTTTGCGCTTATATTATGGAGACGCCGGCCGTGCCCACACTTAACCCTGCCGATATTTTTCAGCTGATGAAGCCCCGCATTCTGTTGCTGCTGGTCATTACTTGCGCGGCCGGGTATGTGGTGGCCACCCGCGGCAACATGGATTTATTCCATCCCTTCAGCTTCTCCATCACCCTGCTGGGGCTGGCGCTGGTGGCTGGCGGCGCCAATACCGTGAACATGTGGTACGATCAGGATATTGATAAAATTATGCAGCGCACCCGCAATCGCCCGTTGCCGGCGGGGCGGCTAACACCACAGGTGGTTCTAACTTTGGGTATTTTTTGGCAGCTGCTGGGCACCACCATGCTGGTACTGCTGGTGAATGTCTGGACGGCCGCCACTGCCTTGGCGGGCGGGCTGTTTTATGTCTTCATCTATACCATGCTGCTGAAACGCCGTACTGTGCAGAATATTGTCATTGGTGGTGCAGCGGGGGCATTCCCCCCCGTCGTAGGTTGGGCGGCGGTGCAAAACGATATTCTGCACCCCCTGCCTTGGCTGTTGTTTACCGTGATTTTTTTATGGACGCCGCCGCATTTCTGGGCTTTAGCTCTGCTCGCCAATAAGGACTACACCAAAGCCGGCATTCCCATGCTGCCCGTTAAACAGGGCGTTGCCGCCACCAAAAGCCAGATTGTTTTTTATCTGCTGTTGTTGCTGCCTTTTACGCTGGCATTGGGTTTGTTCCCGCCGCTGGGCATTTTTTACACCTTAGCTGCCGCCGGACTAGGGCTGTGGTGGGGGCTGTTGGCCTACCGCATGTGCAGCCACGGGGCACCGGAGGATGTGAACATTCCCCTCACCCGCCGTATGTTCAAGGTCTCTATCTACTATTTGGGGCTGCTGTTCCTAGCCATGGTAATAGATGTCTGGGTGTAAGCAGAACCTAAAGGCCCATTTCAACTGGGAACGGATTCACACTTGAATTACCTTCATCAAACACAGGAGATTCAGCAGGCGGCGAATCATCCAAAGGATTAGACGCAACTTCAGGGCTTGTTGCTCCCGGCTCACCTTCTTTTGGTTTCCGCTCCTCTTCATCTGGCCCTTGCCACGCATCAACCATTCGCAATTCTCCTTTTCCTGTCGGGCATCCTTCGCTAGACTGCCCCTATGAACCAAAACACCCGTCTTATGGTTATTTTGTTCGGATTCGCCCTTGCAATGCTGAGTGTTGCCTATGCCTTTGTGCCATTATATCGGGTTTTTTGTCAAGCATTTGGCATTCCCGTGCCGACTGTCCGCGTGGGGGAGGCCGGCGAATTCAAGGACTTTGGCCCTGCCACCAGTGATCGTATGGTCAACGTGCGCTTTACCGCCAATAATGCCCAAGGCATGCCCGTTGTACTGCGGCCAACCGACCGCCGGCTGAATGTGCAGCTCGGCGCACCCGTTTTTACCGCTTATACCGCCAAAAACCCCCTCAATAACCCCGTCGATGGTGTGGCGGTACATACCATTATTGGTACGGGCACCAGTGGTGGGCTGGATGTACAGGCACATATTGAATTGCAACAATGTTTCTGTTTTGAAAAGCAACGCTACCCTATTGGTAAAAGTGTCAATCTGCCGCTGGCGTTCACGGTCTCGCCCGATTTACCCGCCGGCATTCATACCATCACTTTCGGCTACACCTTGTTTGAGGATATGGAGCCACCTAGTTAAACAACAAAGCTGACCTTTTCACCACACCTGCCCACCATGGATAGAAAAATGTGTTTATCAATTATTTTTCAGGGCATATTATACAAAACATTAATCTGGGAGATACATAAGCTATGGGTGCTGCTGTTGAGAAAAAGAATTTTTGGTACTACCTGACCACGGTGGATCATAAAGATATTGGTATTATGTACCTAATATCTGCCCTCATATTTCTGTTTCTGGGGGGTGCGCTGGCATGGGTGATTCGGGCCGAGCTGGCCATGCCGGGTTATCAGTTGGTGGATGGGGCCTTTTTTAACCAAATGACCGCCATGCACGCCTCTATCATGATTTTCTTTGTGATTATTCCGGCGTTTATCGGGTTTGCCAATTATTTTGTCCCCATCATGATTGGTGCGCCAGATATGGCCTTCCCCCGCCTGAACAACTGGGCATTCTGGCTGTTACCCTTTGCCGGGCTGATGGCTATAGTATCCTTCTTTGTGCCGGGCGGCGCCATGGCCGCAGGCTGGACGGCCTATCCGCCCCTCACCAACGCCATGTACAGCCCGGGCGCAGGCGTGGATATGTGGATTCTGACCGTTCACATCGCTGGTGCCAGCTCCATTTTGGGGGCGGTTAACCTGATTACCACCATTCTAAATATGCGTGCCCCGGGCATGAGCCTGATGAAAATGCCCCTTTTCCCGTGGGCGATGCTGGTTACCAGCTGGCTGCAGCTGGTGGCCACACCTGTGCTAGCCGGTGCGATTACCATGCTGCTGACCGATCGTAACTTTGGCACCGCCTTTTTTAACCCAGCCGGCGGCGGGGATCCGGTTTTATTCCAGCATATTTTCTGGTTTTACAGCCATCCAGCCGTTTATATTATGATTTTACCGGGCTTTGGTATTGTGTCGGAAGTGATTGCGACCATGAGCCGTAAGCCGTTATTTGGCTACAAAACCATGGTTTGGGCATTGATTGCCATCGCCATTTTAGGGCAGATGGTCTGGGCACACCATATGTACACGGTGGGTATGGATTTAGCCGCCCAAGCCCTGTTTATGTTCCTGACACTCCTGATTGCTGTGCCCACCGGCATAAAAGTGTTCAACTGGCTGGCCACTATGTGGGGCGGCAGTATTGAGTTTAATACCGCCATGAAATTTGCGGTGGGGTTTGTGATTCTCTTTACCATTGGTGGCCTGAGTGGCGTGGTGCTGGCCAGTGCCGCCGTTGATTATATGATGCACGATACCTACTATGTTGTGGCGCATTTCCATTACACTATGGCAGCGGGGGCTTTGTTCACCATTATGGCCGGTGCTTATTACTGGTTTCCCAAAATGTTTGGCGTTAAGCTGAACGAAACCATTGGCAGTTGGCATTTTTGGCTCACCTTTATTGGGATGAATGTCACTTTCTTCCCCATGCATTTTCTGGGGATGATGGGTATGCCACGCCGCATTGCCGACTATAACCCCGTTTATGCCGACCTAAACCTGTTGTGCAGTGTGGGGGCTTTCATTTTTGGTATGGCGCAACTGTTGTTTGTTTATAATGCCATCCGCAGTATTCGCACGGGCGAGAAAGTAGGCAACGATCCCTGGGGCCATACCAACACCTTGGAATGGACGATTTCCAGCCCACCGCCAGCCCATAATTTTCTGAAAATGCCCGTGATAAAAGACGAGAAAGCACACTAATGGCCTACCACAAACGCCACGAAGAACGTAAAAAAAGCAATCGGCTAATTGGGCTGATTGTGGCAGCATTGGCCGCCGCTTTTGCGCTGGGTATTTTTATCCGGCAGGGTACGTTTTAGCACAGGAGAAAAAAGATGAACGCTGGCAAAGCCAAAAAAACCAAGCGCCACTACGATGAAGAGGCTCTGCTTGAGGACTACGAGCAAACCTTCGGTATTTCCATGAAAGCCACCATTTACGGCATTGGGGGCGTACTGGTATTTTTTCTGCTGTTTATTGTCTATTTGGGTGCTTTCAGCCATACAAAGCATAAACCCAAGTACGATACCTTCAAGGATCGGTTTACCATTCAATATGAGGGCAAAAAACTCCCCTACTACGAGAAATAAGCACCATGACAATCGCCACGCTGCAAATTTTACCTGCCTTACAACAAGGCGGTGTGGAGCGCAGTGCCATAGAAATGGCGATATTCCTGCAGCAACAGGGGCACCAACCCCATGTCGCTTCAGCCGGAGGCGACATGGCGCAGGAACTGGCTGCCCATAATATTCCCCACCACACCCTGCCTTTGCAGAGTAAAAATCCGTTATGTATGATTTTAAATGCGTTCAGGCTCAAAAGATTGATCGCACAGGCACATATCCAGCTGGTTCATGTGCGCTCCCGCGCACCGGGCTGGAGCATGTGGCTTGCCCACAAGTTAACTGGCATCCCTTATATTACCACATTTCATGGCACGTATGGCCACAAAGGCCTCGGCAAACGCCTGTATAACAGCGTTATGCTGCGCGGCTGCCGTGTTATTGCCAATTCTGCATTTATTCGGCAGCATATTCATACTGTTTATGGTTATCCATTAGCAAAAATACCGGTGGCACCCCGTGGTTTTGATCCACAAGCTTTTAACGCTGCCGCCTATACCCCGGCCGATGAGGCCACCTTGCGGTCCAGCTTGCATATACCTGCTGATAGTCCGTTAATTCTGATGGTTGGCCGCCTTACCCCGTGGAAAGGCCACAGCATATTTATTCAGGCGCTGGCGCAGTTAAAAGCGCAGCATACTGCCCTAAACTGGCACGCCCTGATGGTGGGCAGCGCACAAAAAAAGAAAATCGAAACAAAACTCCAATCAGACGTCCGACAATTTCAGCTGACCGACCGTGTGCATTTTTTAGGCAACCGGACAGATATTCCCCTGCTGAACAAAGCGGCAACGGTAGCAGTTTCGGCCTCCACCGCGCCCGAGGCTTTTGGCCGTGTCGCCTTGGAAGCCCAGGCCATGGGCACGCCCGTCATTGCCACCGCCCATGGCGGCAGCTTGGAAACAGTGCAGGATGGCATCACCGGTTGGCTGATTCCACCAGCCGATGCCACAGCGCTGGCCAGAAAACTCCACGAAGCCTTGACGAATCCGTTACAAAACGAAAAGATGGCAAATAATGCCAAAATATGGGCACATAAACATTTTACGGCACTGGCCACCTGCCAAGCAGAATATAACGTGTACAAGGAAGTTTTAAATTTATGAACCGCTGCATGATTGCCTTGGATGTTCAATCTTATTACAAACCTTCTGCTGGTATTATTCAACAAATTCAGCAGCTTTCAGGAACGTATCCCTCGATAGGTACTTTGTTTGTGCATGATGAGCTAAAAGTACCCCTCGAAAAATTGGGGCACTCTGGGCCGGGTAACGATACCCAACTGCTCGGGGGCGTGGAAACCATCAATCGCCACGGCTACATGCTGCCGGATAAAATCATCCAGTGGCTTAAAGCCAACGAATTCAAGGAAGCGCTGGTCACGGGTGGCCATAACGATGCCAATGTACTGGCTGCTGGTTTTCATTTATTCGATGCCGGCGTTAAACCACTCATGATTCCATTACTTTGTTATGGGAACGATTGGTATATGCACACCGTCACCACAAATATTTGGCGGCAAAATATAGGCGAAGTTTATGAAACGGTGGCTGAACTTAAATTCAGTTAAGCCTATCATCATGCCTTAAAGATATAAATAATAATAAACTAATACCAACATCCATAAGGTTATATGCGCCAAAAAATACTTATTATTCTCGGAGACAGTGTCGGCCGCTTTGTGCAGGCCAGTGGGGCTATTAAGGATATTCGCCAACACCATAAGGATGCCCATATCACCCTCCTCACCAGCGAAAATATGTACCAGCTTGCTTACCTGAACCCCCATATTAATCAGGTATCGCTTGCACCCCGCATTTGCTGGTGGCATCTGCCACGGTTATGGGTATTCCGAGGTTTTCTGAGGCAATTTTCCGCTGTTTATGATCTGCAACACGATCAACAATCCCATATCATGGCGCGCATTGCAGGCGGCAAGGGTTGGTGTGGCACAGCCCCTAATTGCCAGTTTGTGATTCGGCAGGAAGTGCTCAATCACTACCCCCTCACGGAAGCCCTGCATGTTCAGCTTAACGGCGCTGGTTTACAAAATC
>CAZDNZ010000052.1:0-7444 GCA_964506925.1 uncultured Pseudomonadales bacterium
GGGGTTGCTGCCACAGCGATTGCGGCCAGCGTGCAGCAGGTAGGGGTGGCCAAGGGGGCTGGTGAATGCCGGCAAACGGAAAAATAACATAGGCTTGGGTTGGCTTTATTTGATGCTGCGCCAGCACCTGCCCAATGCAGGTTTGGGCTTCTGTTTTTAGTTGGTCGGGTATGGGCCATTGGGGTGCGGTGTTTCCGGCATACTGGCACCATTCTGTGAGTGAAATTACAGGTGTGGTTTGGCGGAAGGCGTGGTACAGATGCTCAAAATTACGCAGGTGCGCCAGTTTATGCAGCCGCAGCTGCTGAAAATAGGGCATATGCTGACAGGTTTTGAGGCTCTTTTTAAGAGCCGCCTGCTGCTGGCTGGTTGGCTGTGATGTTTGCATTTATCCGCGCATCCTTGCATACTGTGGCCAATAAAGGAGTTTTTTTATGTTGTGGTTCAAAGTTATCATGGTGTTAACGCTGCTGGGAGCGATATTTTCTTTTGTAGCCGGTATTGGCAGTATGCGCCGTAAAGATGCCAGCACTACTGGCGCGGGTAACCGTTTTATGATGTTGCGCGTTGGGTTTAGTATTTTGCTGCTCATCGAGATTTTGGTGTACCTTTTTGTTTTGCCGCGCCTTTAGTCTTTTTGGGCTGGGCTGCCGGCGATTTTTTACAGTAATCCGGCATGGTTTTGTTTTTAAATTCTTGCACATAGGCTGGCAAGTCGGCCGCTGGTTTGGCAAAGTGCCAGCCTTGGCCATAATCAATACCCATCTGGCAGAGTATTTGGGTGATGGCTTCATTCTCAACAAATTCGGCCACAGTTTCAATATGCAAGCCTTGGCATAACTGTGTGATGGATTGCACAAATAGCTGATCTTGTTCGTTTTGATCCAGATGTTTAACAAAAGTACCGTCAATTTTAACTACATCCAGCGGTAACTTACGCAAATAGCTGAAAGAAGAAAAACCGCTGCCGAAGTCGTCTATGGCAAAGCGGAAGCCGCTTTTGCGCAGCTCGACGATAAAGTCGCGGATTTCGTCAATATCTCGCCAGGCGTTGGGGTCGTGCAAGGCAACGGTTTCGGTGACCTCAAAAATAATATGCTGCGGGTTAATGGGGTGCTTGGTTAATAAATCCCGAATGGATTGCATTACGTTGGCGTCTCCGAGTGAGCGGGAGGAGAGGTTAATGGAAATATCTGCAGCAATCCCCATTTTGGCATTTTGTAATTGGGTTTCAAAAATGCGTTCGGTGACGGCTAAATCCAGTTGTTGAATCAAGCCAAAATGCTCGGCGGCATCAATATACAGGGCAGGCGATGCCATTTTGCCATCGGTATCGTAAATGCGTAACAGGGCTTCAAACAAGGGACGTTCGCGCTTTTTGTAGGGGATAATCGGCTGGAAATGCATTTCAAAGTCGCCCGTTTCCAAGCAGGTGCGCAAGCGATCCACCCATTTTAATTGTTCGCGCACCGAGCCAATAACCGCATCGCCATCCGCTGCTGTTTCCTCAAAATAAATACGATTCCGACCCATATCCTTCGCGCGGTACATGGCCAAATCGGCGCTCATCATCAGGGCGGTGGCATCCTTATCCTCTTGTGGATAACTCACCATGCCCACGCTCATGGTCACATTCAGGCGGGCGCCGTTATAGTCTATGCTAAACGCTTTAACCCGTTCGATCAGGCTTTTTACTTTCTCCATCGCAACTTCCGCCGAAACTTTATGCATAATCACTGCAAATTCATCGCCGCCTAAACGTGCCAGAATATCTGTGTTACGGAAGTTGGCTTTCAGAATTTCGGTTATCCCCTTCAGCAGCATATCGCCAGCGGCATGGCCATGGGTGTCGTTTATCTCTTTAAAGCGATCCAGGTCAATCCACATCAATACCCCTTCAGCATTGTGCTGCCTTGCCAGATGAAGCGTCCGTTCCAGTTCTTCCATAAAGCGACGCCGGTTGAGGAGCCGGGTCAGATGATCGGTGCTGGCCATTTGGTATAGTTCGTCGCGGGTTTTTTTGGTGCTGGTAATATTATTGGCCACCCCCCGAAAACCAACCAGAATACCATCTTCATCAAATACCGGCATACCGGAAGTACGCAAGCAGATGGATTCGCCGCCACGGCCCCGCGTCCAGAATTCCAGATCGCGGAAAGGCTGTTGGTGGCGGATGCGTTCTTGCAGAATTTGTCGTTGCTGGTCATCGCGGCGGCTGAACATCACATCAATAGGGTTTTTGCCCAGCAGCTTATCGGGCGTTAAGCCCAGCACCCGCGTGATACTGGCCGAGATAAAGGTAAACCGGAACAGGTCGTCTGTTTCCCATAGCCAGTCGGCAGAGGCATCGGCAAAGTCCTTAAACCGCTGCTCCGAGAGTTTGAGCTCGTTTGTCGTATTTTCTTGGCGGGTAATGTCGCGACCATGAATAACAATGGTTTTAACGTGTTGGGTAAAGTCTGGCAGAAGTTGGGGGATGGCTTTAACTTGCCGGTAGGGTTCATTTTTGTGCTTTAATCGAATGGTTATTTCTTGCCCTTGGCGTCCTTGCCATACCTGTAAAATCGCCTCGCTGAACGCATCGCGATCCTGCGGATGCACAATTTCGGTAAAGGGGATATCCAGCAGCTCATCCTTGGAAAAATGTAAAATCCGGTGAAAAGCCGCGTTTGTGTAGCTGATTTGGCCAGTTTCCGTCACAATACAAATGAGGTCGTAGGCATTATCGGTCAGCAGCTTAAAGCGGTGGCTGGCTTGCTCTAGTTTGTGCGTCCGCTCGATAACTTCCTCCCGTACCCGATGACGCAAGCGGCGTTGCATCCGAAAAAGCCAGAGGCCGCCCAGCCAGCTAAGCAAGCCCGGGACCAATACCACCAATGCCGGATAATGACGCTGCCAGAAAGGGGGCTGTGGGGGTAAAATCCAGCTCAGTTGCCAGTTGAGGCCATCGCGGGAAAATTGTTGGTGATGCTGTGCGCCAATGGGGTTGATTGTTGGGCCAAACGTCAGCTTGCTGAGCAAGGCATCTTTCATTTTTAATTGCACATGTCGTTGCGCATTTTTGACGTTTTGGCTGCGGTTTAGGGCTTTTGTTAAATCAAGGATCATCAAGGCGGTGCGGTTCCCCAGTGTCATGAGGGGCTGCGCCTTGATGAGGAGGCTCTGTTGGCTGTCATCAGCTTCTGGGAAGGGGAAAAACTGGCCGGCCAAGGGCAGGGGAGCTTGATTTTGTTTATTCTGCCACCACTGTTGTACATGCCCTGTGAGGGCTGTGGGTGGATAGGTAAAATCTGGCTTATCGGCATGGGTGATGACAACGCCCTGTATGGCAGGCTGTTGGGTACGCGCTTGGGCGATGGCATCATTCAGGGCGGCGGGGTTTTGCGGCGGAATTGTTTGTAACGTAGCCACCAGTTTGTGGGTGTGGGATGTCAGGCTGTGCCAAGCCTCGGTAAGGGCATGTGCATCGGTTTGCAGATGCTGATTAAGCTGCCGTTCGGCTTGTTGTTGGCTTTGTTCGTATAAATAATAAGCGCTTAGCAGTACAATCAGCAGCCACAGGCCAAACACCAGCATCACAAGGGCAAGGGGAAAATGACGCAAATTAGGCAGCAGGCTGGGCATCAAGTTAGGCATACTATCCTCAGAGGTATGAACGGGTTGATGACGGTTAAACAGATGCAGCATAAAGTCTTTACTTTTTTATTATGTGTGTTTTGTTTGCTGGCCATGGCTTTTTTGGGTGGCATTACACACTTGTTGTATAGTGTAGTTTGCCATAGAATAATACTATGAATATAGATGCCCGCCTGAACATTTACCAAACCAGCACGACGAATCGGCAACAGTTTTCCGCGCAAGCTGGGCGGACGCAAACAGGTGTCGCTGGCTCGGCCGAGCCTGTTACCAAGGTGGCTGAAATTCAAAAAACAGATAATCGACTGAATCAACAATCCTTTCAGGCACAGCTCTCGGCCAGAAATGACAATTTTATGGGGCCTGCCGACTTGCAAAAAGGGCAGCGGGTCAACATCATTGTTTAATAAAATGAGCATAAAAAGCATTATTTAATGGTTACACATACCACCACCGCCGACCTTTTTGCCCAAACCCAGCACCGCATTATTGCGGCCTTACAGGCGCTCGAAACGCAGGGAGAGTTCGTCCTGAAGCCTTGGGAGAAAGCGCCTAACGAGCCGTTGCAGGGCACTGGCTGTATGGCGCAGCTGCTTGGGGGGGCTGTTTTTGAAAAAGGTGGCGTAAATTTTAGTAATGTGGCCGGCTCTTTTAAAGACGATATGGCGCAAACAGTGCCCGGCGCTGCCGAAAGCGATGGCCAGTTCAAGGCGACGGGTGTCAGTTTAGTTATGCATCCGCGAAATCCGTTTTGCCCCACCGTGCATATGAATGTGCGGCGCATCGAAACATCTTACGCTTGGTTTGGTGGTGGCGCCGACCTAACGCCCTGCCTGCCCTTTACCGAGGATACCGAGCAATTTCATGCTGCGTTAGAAGCCGCGACGGAGGCGCATCATCCCGGTGCATATGCAGAATATAAGGCTTGGGCCGACACATATTTTTTTATTCCACACCGGCATGAAGCCAGAGGGGTGGGCGGCACTTTTTTTGATTATGTTCATACCGATGATGCTGAAAAAGATCTAAAGCTGGCGCTGGATACGGTTGACGCTTTTCTGGCAGCATATATACCTATTGTACAAAAACGTTGCCATACCCCATACACAGATGCGCATCGCCAGATACAAACAGAAAAACGCGGGCGTTATGTGGAATTTAATCTGCTTTATGATCGTGGTACAAAATTTGGCTTCCAAACGGGGGGAAATCCGGAGGCGATTCTGATGAGCATGCCGCCCGTGGCAAGCTGGGCTGCTTGATTATGATAACAATAAGAATGGGCTTTATCTAATTATCTAACCATATTTCCGCACTGATGCTGATTTTAATGATCTGTTCATCGGCACGCGCCACTGGTGCCGCCTGCATGTGCATCGCACTGTCTTCAGCATGTAGCATACTGCGGGCTTTGGCGGCATAAAAACGCGGTTCGTCGGTGGCGGTATTCAGCCGCGCCATATGCACATTTTGCTTATCCAGCAGGCGCGCCAGTTTGTTGGCACGGCGCTTGAGGTTGGTTATGGCTTCTGTTAGGAGAGCCTCCTGAAAGGTTTGTTCTACTTTGGGGCTAATGGTATAATGCATATTGTTTATGGCAAAACCATCGGTTTGTAGTTTGCCAGCGGCGGTCAGCAGTTCTTCCTGTTCGCGCCCCTCCAATATAATTTGCTGTTGGCCATGCCATATTTTTTGCCGTTCAGCTTCTTTTGCTTGTGGGCGCACCCACCGCTGGTAAACATTGTAATGCCCTGTGCTAAACTTAAAGCCAGACTGGGCAGCCAGATACTGCGTGGCCGCTTCCATTTTCTGATTGATAACATTTTGCACCGAGGCGGGGCTGGCGGCCTCGTGCTCAATGCGGAGGGTAATATGAAGCTTATCCGGTGTTACTTTTTGTTCGGCCACAGCCTCCATATGTACAACGGTTGCCGTGCTGGGTGGCTCGGCTGCTAGGCTATAACCGGCCAAACATGTGCATAAACATGTGTATAAAAGTGTGAATATGTTGCGCGGTATCATTTTCATGATGCTATCCCCATAATGCTTTTTTGTTGTTCTCGTTTAAGTTTTATCATGTGCCAACAGCTGGTTTAAGTCAAGGTTGTGTTGCCGCAGCAGTTGCTGAATATCTTCAGCGTGCGGGGTGTTTATCAGGCGTTGGATTTCAGTGCGGGCACGGCGGCGCTGTTTGGCGGCCTCCATGTTCACCAGAGGCAGGCATTGCTGAATAATTTCAGTCATTTCAGGTGGTATGCCATACAACCCACAAAACCGCAAATAACGCCAAAACCGCAGCTGATCTTCTCTAACTCGCTGCTGAGGCTGCCCAATAAACCGTACATGTTTTGCGGCCAAATCCGCTTGGCCATCATGAAAATCCAGCACTGTGCCATCCAGCCCCAAATAAATAGCATTAAATGTAAAATCACGCCGCCAGCTGTCGGTTTGCCAATCTGTAATGAATTCAACCTGTGTATGGCGGCCATCTGGCTGAATATCCCGCCGCAGGGTGGCCATTTCGGCGCTGTTCTCTCCGTCTTGAATTTTGAGGACGCCAAAGGCTTTGCCCTTTGTATCCACCGTTAATCCTGCTTGCTGGCAAGCCGCTTCCACCGTAGCGGGTAGCGCGGGGGTGCAGAGGTCGAGATCCGCATTATCTGTCGGCATACCGGTTAAATAGCAGCGCACAAAGCCACCCACAAACCGGAGTGGCGCGGGCTGAATGGCGGCAGCAATTTGTTGCACGATTTGAGGTACGTTAGGAGTGCTGAGGGGCGGGGTGGTTACCATCCATATTCCTTGCTAACGGGCTGGTTAGCACTGTCCCAGTCGTTATATTCGGTGCTGACAAAGCGCCAAACAAACAGGCTGAGGAGTAGCAGAACAATACCCGCCAGAATCAGCTTAAATACCGGCCAGGTTTTACGGCGAGGCTCGGGTGTAACGTCTATAACATGGGGGTCATTTTTATAACGCTGGTAATCCCGCCAGCTTAAAAACAGCTGCCACAGCCACCAGAATAAAAAGGGTAGCATAAAGTTAAGCAGGGAAAGCAATAAAACACGCATCATAGTAACAATAAACTCCAGAAATTTTGTTGATAAAGCAAGCTTAGCCAACCACCTGCTAGCAAAAATGGCCCAAATGGCAAGGGTAGGTGCCGTGCTCGCCGCGTAAGGATAATATACATCAGGGCGCTGATGCTGCCAAACAGGATAAGCGGCAATAATCCACCTAAACCAACCCAAGCCCCCAGCGCGGCCAACAGCTTGGTATCGCCACCACCCAGCCCCCACCGCCGATAGCGCCAGATGTAAAAAAGGGTAATGCTCCCAAAAGCAAGCAGCCCTACCAACACGGCAGGCCAGTGTTCAGGAAAAAAGATGAGCCCCAGTATGCCCAGCGGTAAAACCAGTAAATCTGGCAGAATATGGTGGCGGATGTCTATGATGGCGAGCAAAGCCAGCACTATGGCGAATAGGCTCCCTTGCAGGAAAGCCTGTGGGAACAGTAGCCACCACCAACCACAGAGCGCAGCTGCCAACAGCCACGTTACGGGCTGACGGCATCCATCTTGGATAACATGGCGTTCTTCCTGCCAGTAGGTTTGTGTCATGATAGCATCATAACGAAAATTTATGCGTTTGGCTTGCTTTTTTGGCCAAGTGCAATCATGGCCATGGTGTGTGCATGCGGCTGTGCAGCTGGCGTTGCACCAGGCGGGGCGCATGGCTGATAACAGTCTGTGCATCTTTTTCCGCATAATGCAACGCGATGGCGGCTTGCCGCGCAACCAGTTGTTTGC
>CAZDNZ010000053.1:0-7298 GCA_964506925.1 uncultured Pseudomonadales bacterium
ATCTCAGAAATCATGTTTTTTGCTGCATTTTTTGCCGCCTTTTTTTATCTGGGGCAATTTAATATCAGTTGGCCGCCAGAGAATATCCCAACCATTGATATTCATTTACCTATTATTAATACCCTTTTGTTACTCAGCAGCGGGGTCACCATAACTTGGGCGCACCATGCCTTACTGGAAGGCAAAAAGGAAGAAACCAAGCTGGCCACATTTTTTACATGGCATCTGGGTATTTTGTTTCTGCTGGCACAGGCTTACGAATATGGTCACCTTGGTTTTGGGCTGGATGGCGGCGCGTATGGATCTGTTTTTTATATGTTAACAGGCTTTCATGGTTTTCATGTGTTTGTGGGTACCATTATGCTGATTGTGGCCAGTGCGAGGCTCCAACGCGATGATTTTTCGGCCAAACATCACTTTTATTACGAGGCTACAGCCTGGTACTGGCACTTTGTGGATGTGGTATGGATTGGCTTGTTCTTGTTTGTCTATGTATTGTAGGCCAAGGGTTGACATCTTTCCCAATCAGGGCATAATAAACTTAATGCACGTGCACAACCAACGCGTTCTACTGGTCGTCCTGCCCCGGTAAGGGGCTTATTTTCGTATCTTCACTTTTGCTGGTTAATCAAAAATTCCCCAAAAACAGGAAAGATATAGAAAATGGGAACAGTACATGAAAATATTGCAAGTGATGCGCGGAGTTGGATATTCCAAAAAAGAAAAGAAAATAAAAAATGCCCGTATCTTGATGATTTAGAAACAAGAATAGCGGCCGCAGTCCAACTTGGGCACGCAAGTATGCAGACGAACCAAGACCTATCCCAGGCCTGCCGGCACTTTCTGGATGTCGCCGAAAAATCACCCACCAATGTGATAGCCCTAAATATGAAGATGGCGGAAATAAGCGTTATTTATCAAGCTAGTCATCTAGAAATGCCATTTCCAGAAACACTTTTAGCACCGCTGCAAGAGCCGAATGATGAAAGATTAAAACAACTTAAATCCAGTGGTGTTAGCTCAGGAACCATGGCAACAGCTGCAAGAACACGCCCACCAGAACCACAAGAACCGCGACCAGAACGGGTTGAGCCTGTAGAACTTGCTGCCTAGCCAGCCCGAAGGATATAGGCTATAACGGTTTATATGGATTTTTGGCATATTACTGTTTTGGCGTTTGTTCAGGGAATTACCGAGTTTTTGCCGGTTTCTTCCAGCGCGCATTTGGTATTGGTACCGGCACTGACCAGCTGGCCCGATCAAGGGCTGATCTTTGATATCAGCTTGCACCTAGGCACATTATGCGCGGTTTTGCTCTATTTCTGGCGGGACATGGGTCGCGTTTTGCAAGGAAAATGGGATATCCTCCACGGTCGGCTGGCCAGTACCGAGGCGCAGCTGGTGTTCAGTCTGGCGGTGGCAACTATCCCTGTTATGCTGGTGGGCGCGCTCTTTATGGGCTGGGTAGCGGCGGCTGGCCGCTTGATTCCCCTGCTGGCGGGCACCTCTATTTTCTTTGGTTTGCTGTTATGGTATGCGGACACGCGGCCAGTGAAAAAACCATATAATACAATTAGTTTAAAAGACGCCTTCATTTTTGGCCTGTTTCAGGCGCTGGCCATTATACCCGGCACATCGCGCAGTGGTGCGTGCGTTACTGCCGGGCGGCTTTTGGGCTATAATCGGCAGGAATCCGGGCGTTTTGCCACACTTATGGCGGTGCCGACCATCGCGCTTTCAGGCATTGCTAGCCTGTGGGGGGAAAATCTGGCCGCCGTTAATTGGGAAAATGAGGCGCAAGCCTTGCTGACAGGCATTTTGGTGGCATTTTTATGTGGTTTGGCGGGGATTCATATTCTGGTGCGGTTACTCAGCCGCACGGGCTACTGGCCTTTTGTCATATACCGCGTTTTGCTAGGCATTGGCCTGCTGTTATGGGCTTATTTCTGATAAATTCTCGTTATTTAACGTAAAAAAAAGACAACAAATAAGCGCCGACCCGCCCCCAGCGGGTGAAAAGGGAAATCAGCGGGTGCAAAATAGTTAAAGGCCGGATTTCTGCGGTGTATCAAGGGTGCCAAAAAGGGATAAAAGCGGGTAGAAAGGGAAAGAAACGGGTACGCCCAAAAACGCACAAGTTACCACACAGATTACCGCACAGAACGCGAATTTCCCTCAACAGTTGCCCCGCGAAAAAATGAACAACCCCCCATTTTTTGCAACAAAAAAACATACCGCATAACAAACTTGTATTATACAACTTATACGCGTATATGTCAACATAAATTGATATTTATTTAACCTTATGCAAAAGCCATATCTCCGGCTACCAGTACATCGCAGGGTGGGTTGGCCAGAATCGCTTGTGCCGTACTGCCTAGCAGGGCATTGCCAATGCCCGAGCGGGTATGCGTGCCCATGGCCAATAATTGGGTATGATGTTCTTCTACCGTTGCTAAAATTCCCGGAATGACCGAGGCAGCACGATGCACAGTTTCGGTGGTGATATCATATTCGGCGAACAAGTCGGCTTGGCTCCCCAAAAAGGCATCCAGACGTTTCAGGCTTTCTTGGTGGACAATATTTGAACTCTGTTCATCGGCCAGAAAGCCGCTAAAGGGTACATCATAAAAATGAAGCAGCTGAAAAGTGCTATGTGGTGCAATCCGGGCGGCTACCTGCAAAGCGTTTTGGCAGGGCTGAGAAAAATCGACCGCAGCGGCTACTTTTTGGTAAGCACCCATATGCTTATCCTTCACCATCAGCACCGGTTGCGTCCCCTTACGGATAACCCGTTCGATGGTGGTACCCACAAATAAGTCGGGCATGCTTGTTTTGTTATGTAGCCCCATCACAATAAGATCAACACGCAGTTTTTGCGCCAGCCCAATAATTTCGGCAAAGGCATCACCTTCAACAATATGCACAACCACATCCAGTTTTGCTGCAGCCGGGTAACTTTTTAGGTGGGCATGCGCTAAATTCTCCGCTTCTTTGCGCAAAAAATCCTCATCACGTTCCCACCATTGGGGGCGTGAAAGAAAATGTGTAACATGCAGCAGGTGCAGCGTGGCGCTATGCTCTGTAGCCAGAAAAACCGCTTTTTCCAAGGCTCTGTCCGCATGAGCAGAAAAATCAGTTGAGATAAGAATATTTTTCATATGGCCTCTGGTTTTTTATGAAGGCGGGGCATTTTGGCTAAGTGCGCAAGACCCATACCTTTGTTAGCACTATCTTAAAGTAATCACAATCTGAAATCGTTGCCAAGGTAAACCTGACGCACGTCATTATCGGCCACAATTTCGGCAGGTGTGCCTTCCATCAGCAGGCGGCCATCATGGAGAATACATGCCCGATCCACAATTTTAAGGGTTTCTTGCACATTATGGTCGGTAATTAACACGCCCAGCCCGCGCTCTTTAAGGCTAACCACCAAGTGGCGCACATCCTGTACAGCCAGCGGATCCACCCCTGCAAACGGTTCGTCCAGCAGAATAAATTTGGGCTTAGCCGCCAAGGCGCGGGCAATTTCCACCCGTCGCCGCTCGCCGCCAGATAAAGCAGGCGCAGGCGATTTTCTCACCGCGGTCAAGCCAAAATCGGCAAGCAAGCTTTCTAGGCGTTCCTGCACAGCGGTGCGATTAGGCTCAATTACCTCCAGAATCGCCTTAATATTATCCTCGGCCGAGAGGCCACGGAATACTGAAGCTTCCTGCGGTAAATATCCTAACCCTACCCGCGCGCGCCGATAAACCGACCAATGGGTGATATCGGTACCATCTAGCAGAATTTGCCCCTGATCCAGTGGTGTCAGGCCAATAACAGCATGGAAACATGTAGTTTTACCAGCACCATTTGGCCCAAGCAGCGCCAGCACCTCGCCCTTTTTCAGCTGAAAAGAAATATCTGCCAGCACCTGCCGTTTTTTGATAACCCGAGAAATGTTGCGGACGTCCAGCATGATGGGCAGCGGTTTCCTTACTTGTTGTTGGGTGGGGTGGCTTGGGGGCCAATAATGGCTTTGATGCGCTGGGGTTTTTGGCCATTCGCCGTATTGCTGCCAAGCCGGGCTGTGCCGGCTGCCAGATCGTAAATCAGGCGCTGGCCTTGAATAACATCCGTACCTTGGGTCAGTTCTACATTGCCGGTTAGCACCAGAATCTGGTCTTCTGGTGTATAGGTGGCTTCATCGCCTGTGGCTTTTTCATTTTGGCGGGTCACCACAATATTGCCAGAGGCCACAATCCGTTCAATTTTATTTTGTGCCTGATGCACATGCAGGCTATCGCTTTGCAGGGTAAGATCCCCCCGTTTGGCGACCACATTGCCTTCAAAAACCGCATTTTTCTGACCAATATCGGCCGAGAGGCTATCTGCCGTAATATCCAGCGGTAGCTCTTGTGCGCTGGCCAGCCCCGCAATACACCCAAAGGCAAGTAAACAGCCGTAGCATAAAAAAACCGTTTTCAGCGTTTTATATAGCATCTAATTTTCCTCCAAGGGGACAAAACGTGCACGTACCCCGCCTGTTAAACGCAGCTTTGGGCCAGGTTCTCGTAGCACCAGCCGTCCTGCCTGAATGGTACCGTACCACCGCGCCCATGGGCCTTCAATACTCACAGGTTGGCCACTTTCCAGCCGCCGAGCCGCTAAATCCACATCCAGCTGTGGTGTTTGCATGGTAAGCCCATAGCCAAATACCATAACATTTCCCTGTAGCAAAAGGGTTTCTGCATCGGTATTATAAGTACCTTGTGTGCTTTGCAGGTTGACCTCGGTTTCGTTTGGCCGCCGCAAAGTGGCGCGGACACGCTCGAGCTCAAGCACATCATCTTCCAATTTTTGCAATTTGCGGGCTTTTTGTGCCGCTAAATGCCACAGGCGGTTACGGCTATCGCGCCCGGTGAATTCTGCATTGGTGAGGGTGGTGGTGGCATTTTTACCCACACCTTCTTGGCGGGCGGTTTCAGCGGTCAGGCGCGCATCCTCTAGGGCGGTTTGGCTCAGTTGGAGTTCAATGCGGGTATCTTGCCGCTGCCAAACAAACAGCCCGATAAGAATTAGCCCAATAATCGCCCACAGCAAAATTAGCAATAAACGTTTCCAGAAAGCAGACATAGCAGGAATTTATTCCGTAATTTGTTCCGTATTGTATGAAGGCTAGGCGCGGCCAGGCCGGTGGGCAAAAATATCAACCTCTGGCCAGCCAGCCACATCCAGTTCTGCGCGTGTGGGCAAAAAATTAAAACAGGCTTGCGCCAGCGCGGTACGATTCTCTCGTTGCAGCATGGTATCCAGCACATCTTTAACCGCATGCAGGTGCATAACGTCGGAAGCGGCGTAATGCTTTTGCGCTTCGCTTAGCAGGGGGCTGCCCCAATCGGTGGTTTGCTGCGCCTTATCTAGCTCTATGCCCAGTGTTTCCTGCACCAGATTTTTCAGGCCATGTTTATCCGTGTAGGTGCGGGTAAGCAGGCTGGCAATTTTGGTGCAGTACACCGGTGTGGGCATAACCCCCAAAAAGTGATACAGCATCGCCAGATCAAAGCGGGCAAAATGGAAAATTTTTGTCACGGTAGGGTCGGCCAGCAATGCTTTAAGGCGGGGGGCGGTATAGTCGGTGCCATCAAATTTAACCAGCCACACATTGCCGTTACCATCGCCCAGCTGGCACAGGCACAGGCGATCGCGGTGCAGGTTTAGACCCATAGTTTCGGTATCAATGGCAACGCCATTGGGGAAAGTCGCATCGGCGGGCAGGTCGTTAGGGGCTTCAATCAGGTGAATGGTCATACGCACCAACATAGACAATTGTCGGCCGTAAAGCAATTATTGATTTTAGCTGATTTTAGCTACTGGCCAGCCGCTGTAAGGCCTGCTGAAAATAGGGCGCATAGAACTCGGTATGCAGGGCATCCTGAATGGTAAGCCACTGGGCAGAACGGTGTTCGTTGCTAAGCAGTAGGGCGGGGGCTTCTTCATCAATCGCGCAGAGGTAAAAAATAGCAATTTTGCACGACCGCTCGCTGGTCCATTTGCCCACATAAAACGGCCGCTCCACCCGCGCCAACAGGCCGGTTTCTTCTTCAATTTCCCGCAGAATCCCTAGTTCGGGCTCTTCATCTTTGGGTTCTAGTTTACCGCCGGGAAGGGTCCATTGGCCACCATAAGGCTTGTAGTGCAAGGGCAGCTGCAACGCCAGAATCCGCCGATCCACATCAGCCAGAATCGCATACTGCCGGACATCATAGTAAAATCGCTGTGCCATTAGCTTAGCCGTTCTATGGTAAGTTCAACCGCAGCACTATAGCCAGCAGGCACCTGCAGCAAAGCGCCGGCATCGGCCATATTGACGGCCAGCTCCAACAGGCGCTGATCCCACTCTGGCGCAAAGGTGCTGCCTAAATACAGCAGCGTTTTGTGGGCAGGCTGATCGGCAAACACATTGCTGGTCATGAATGTATAGCTGGGGCGTCGCCAGCCGCCACAACGCCGCGCATGGGGGTTGGTAACGCGGAAGACTGCCTGCTCCTCCATGAGTTGGCCAAATGTAAGCGTATCGGTGGTCAGGTTGGTTTTCAGGTTGCCAAAGGTATTATCGCGAAAAGCCTGAAACACCTGTGCTGTGCGCAAGCGCAGGGGCAGGTTGGCCATATGATCCACAAACGAGGAGGCCTGTACCGGCTGGTTGAGTTGCTGAGCAAAGTTTTCCGGCGCTACGCCGCCAGCCAATAAACCGGCCGCTACGGCAAAAATATCGCGCCCATGGAAAGTACGGGGAA
Organism: uncultured Pseudomonadales bacterium; assembly: GCA_964506925.1. GTDB lineage: Bacteria > Pseudomonadota > Alphaproteobacteria > UBA2136 > JAPPOO01 > CAZDNZ01. The sequence goes on from CAZDNZ010000053.1 coordinate 6,783, forward strand.
TATGATAGCTGGGTTCGGCCATGCGGTGCTGTTCCAGAGATTCAATTTTATCTCGGTCAATCTGCCACAGGGTGGTGGGCACGCCCCGATCTTCAAAATAGGCACGTATGAGGCCTAAACTGCCATTATCTGGGCCGATGAAAGCATTGCCATAGTCGGTTATCAGAATACGGCGGTCGTCACCTTTACCCACGCCCGGGTCGCATACATGGATGATAATATTCGGCCAGGCGCGGCCAATAGCCCGAAAACTTGTATATAAAGCATGAGATGCAAAATCGATATTACCAAAAGGGATATCAGCCACATGCACCGTATGGGGCAGGGGCAATGGCGCAGAGATTTTTTCCAGCTTAATCTCTTTGGGCATGAGGCTACGTTTTTGGCGCTCGGCGCTACACCATTGCAGGACACTGCGAAAACGCAGCTCTATTTGGGCATTGGCAACAGAATCGCCAAAGTCGGTGGCTATAATCAGGTTATGGTAGCCATTAGGCACAAGTTCGGCTGCCGTTT
>CAZDNZ010000054.1:0-7245 GCA_964506925.1 uncultured Pseudomonadales bacterium
ATAGAGGTGGAAAAATCAGGCAGCCACTCTGCGTAAGACGGCGTTTTAAGTTCTTTTCATCGCTTCACAAAACCTTTCACCCAACGGCTTTGGCGCATTTTGGCATGCTCTGTGCATCTATCTGCATATGATAAATGTAAATACCCTTTACCAGAATGCCGCCGCCGCTCTGCACAGCGAGCTACCGCAGACGGATAACGTTTCTGCGGAAACAAAAGCTGTTCTGCGGGAAAAATCTCAGGAATTTGAGCAGTTTTTTGTCTTCAAAATGCTGGAGGCTATGCAGCCAGAACCAAACGCAGACCCTATATTTGGCGGCAGCCATGCCGAACAGATGTATCGGCATCAACTGAATGAAGAATATGCTAAAACCATCAGCCAGGCTGATAGCTTTGGCATTGCTGATCAGGTTTATGATGCCCTGATAAAACTCCAAGAGAAAGCCAACGCATGACATCTCAAGCACCCCATCCCGATACCCATGCCCAGAACCACACTTTACAACACATGACCGATGCCTCTGTCGTGTTGCATGAACTGCGCGATATTCTGCGCACAGAAAACGATGCTATTTTGCTGCAAGATGTTCAGCCAATTGAGAAAAATCTTCGGAAAAAAAGTCGTTTATCTACCAAACTTGATTATCTGCTTAAACAAATTCAGGCCGACAAAGACCACTTGAGTAGCAATGCCTACGCCCAGCAGCAAGCTGCAGCCATTCAGGCAGATATTGAGGACTTACAGGCCATCAGCCGGCAGAATATGCTGCACCTCAAGGCTGCGCACGAAGTAAGGGCAGATACGATCCGTATGATTCGGCAGGCTTTTCAGGCACATTCTCCGCAAACAGAAACATACAATGCGGCAGGCACCCTGCAAACAGGGCAGGCCTCTAATAAACTCGTACATAAGGCGATTTAACATGGTTACAGGTGTTGTCAGTTTAAGCTCGGCCTTGCGCATAGCCAACTCCGGCCTGAATGCCTCGCAAGCCGGCCTGCAGACGATTTCCCATAACATCACGAATGTGAATACCGCTGGCTACAGCCGCCAAGTTGCCCAGTTTGGCGCGCAATCCAGCGATGGGGTTGGCCAAGGCGTCAAGCTGAATGCCATCCAGCGTACAACTGACCGTTTTTTGGCAGATCGCCTGACCAATCAGGTGGGCGATAATGCTTTTAATCAGGAGACCTTAAAACAGCTGCGCGATATTGAAAGTGCCTTGGGTAACCCAACCGATGATTTGGTCATTGATAAGCAGCTTACACAGTTATTTGACCGCTTTAGTGGGGTGATGAACTCGCCAGAGTCGGCCGCCCAGCGCCGTAATGCCGTACAACAGGCCAATTTGTTTGCCGATAGCATTAACAGCCTTTCCCAGCAACTGACGCGTACCCAACAGCGGCTGGATGAAACCATCACAGATAATTTGGATACCATAAATAGTATCTTGTCCAACATTCACCAATTGAATATAGAAATATCTTCCGCCAGTGCCAGCGGTAGCCCTAACGATTTGCTGGATACCCGCCAACAGCAAATTGAACGCTTGAGCACATTTTTTGGGGTAAAAGTAACACCAGCTGGCAATGGGGCTGCACGGGTTGCTTTGGAAACGGGGCGGGTGCTGGTAGATGATTCCTCTTTTGTTTCGCTGGAACGCCAAGCTGGGCCGGGCTCATTTGATGATATCGTGATTCGCCGCTTTTTAAGCGATGGGGTGACATTATCCCCTAATGCTTTTCCCATTGGCCTTGATGATATGAGCCAAGGTAGCATCAAAGCCATGTCGGATGTGCGCGACACGACGATTACGAATATTTTGAGCGAACTGGACGAATTTACCAACAGTTTTGCTGGCGAGATTAACCGCCTGCATAGCCAAGGTGTAGGCGTGCCACCGCCGCGCACCCTCACGAGTGGCAATACGGCTGGGCTTGCGTCAACAGCAGTCGATGTGCTGGCTGATCCCAACCTGAGTGCATTAGCTGGCAGTACTTTTCATGCTTCCGTCGTAGATGCCAATGGTAATGTCACCAATACCACGCTGAATAATGGTGGCCCCATTGCTATCCCCGCAGCCGGGCCTTATTCGCTGGCAGATTTAGCGACAGATATCAATAACAATGCAGATGTTGGGGTTACCGCACTTGGGGCTGGCAATGGCATCACCGCCACAGCCACCACCGATGGCAACGGGAATCCTATTCTTGAAATTCAGGCGACAAATAGCACGCAGCGTATTGTGCTGGCGAATGCCAATGGCGATATGCTGGGCTTGCTGGGGATGAATAATCTGTTTACCGGTACCGGGGCAAGCAATATGGCCGTCCGCAACGATATACTTAACGATCCTACCCGTTTGGCCACAGCCAGAATGAATGCGCAGGGTGGGGTCTCGGCCTTGGATAGCTCGAACATTCTGGAGCTGGCGCAGCTCTCAGAAAATGAAATCAATTTTAATGCGGCCGGTACGCTGCCAGCCACCACGAACACGCCTAACGGATATATTTCCCAGTTTATGGCAAACATTGGGGTGCAAGTGCAGGATGCCAGCGATCGGGCAGACTTCTCGGAAACGATGCTTCAGGAACTTCAGAGCCAAGAAGCCGAGCTAAAAGGCGTAAATCTGGATGAGGAGCTGGGAGAAATGCTTATTTTTCAGCAGTCATTTCAGGCTTCGGCCCGCATGGTGCGGACAGTAGATGAACTGCTGCAATTTTTAATTCAAAGCTTCCGTTAAAGTAAGAGGGAAATGAACCATGGTTGAACGCGTAGCGACAAAATTTATGAATACCACAAACCTGCGGCAGTTACAGGAAACAAATGTGCGTATTAATGAAAGTTCTGAAAAAATTACAACTGGTTTTAAGGGAAACCGGCTGCAAGATTTTTCAGAAAATGCCAATATTTTGCTCGATACTTATAACCTGCAAGGCCAAACGCAGACTTATATCAATAATATTCAAATCGCTAAAAACAGGTTGCAAGCTACCGAACAGAATATGCAGAGTATGCTGGATTTGATCAGCGAAGCCTCCTCGTTATGGACGACCGGACGGAGTGAGCGCTCTGCCGAGACACGCAGTGCGCTGGCACCGCAGGCACAGAATCTTGTAGAATCCTTCTATAGTGTATTCAACACAAAATTTGATAACCGCTTTATTTTTTCTGGTACAGCTGGTAACCAGCAACCTATTAGCTCTAGTCCAGTGGCCAGCCCCTTGCCCAGCAGCCCTGCCCCAAATACCTTTTATAATGGCGATGCCGCTCTGCCCGTGACCATGACAGCCCCCAGCCAAACCAGTGCTTATGGTGTAGCCGGTAACGCACAAGCTTTTGCTGAAATGAAAGCCGGGCTAGAGGCCCTTTGGTATGGCCTTGAAAATAATGATACCAACGAAATTGAAAATAGCATAAACGCTTTGCAAGAAGCCCAGCAACAAATGACGGGGCTACTAGGCGATGTTGGCGGGCAGATTAGTGAAATGGATAAACTGAATGGCCGCCACGAAGCCACCAAAATTTTTCTGGAAGAAAAAGCCGACCAAATTGATAAAGCAGATGTGACAGAAGCTCTGACTGAATTTCAGCAGCAAACCACTGTACTGGAGGCGAGTATGTCCGTCATGACAACAATTAGTCGGTTAACCCTCCTCGATTTTATCAGATAATCTTGATGTAAAACCATTATAGCAGCTTTTATTTGAAACGTTCTTGTTTTTCAGCTAACATTTGGCTGTTTAAATGAAATGTAACGTCTGGAAAGCAGCATGCTCCTGATTACCCGCCGCACGAACGAATCTGTGATTATCAATGGCTGTATTGAAGTTAAAATTATTGAAATTAAAGGCGGGCGCGCCAAGCTAGGGTTTGAATACCCCGAGGGGAATTCGGTTTTTCGGCAGGAACTTTTTGAAAAAATTCAGGATGAAAACCGTGCTGCTGCCCAGCAGATTGACCCCAATAAACTGAGCCATTGGTTGCCAACATTAAACAAAAACAACGAAGAAACAGCCCCAACACATAAAAAATTAGCGCCAGAAACCGATGAAGCATAAACTTGGCACGCTTGATGCAAATAATAAATTGTAAGATGCAGAAATAGGAGAATAAGCATGGAAATGCACACAGAAAACCACAAGCCAGACATGAACCGCACCCTGATTTACCCCACACGGTTTGGAGATGTTTATCTGCGGGAAGATCGGCTGATTGCTTTTCCAGACGGGCTGTTTGGTTTTCCGGATTGTACAGTATTTGGGCTGTCGCAGCTGCCAAATACATCCGAGTCTCCGTTGTTGTTACTCCAGTGTGTTAACGAGCCTGATATTGCTTTTATGGTTTCTGATCCTGCCACTTTGGGGCTTACTTATACCCCGGAAGATCGGCGGACAGCTTTAAAAGAAACCAAAATGCCGGCAGAAGATGCCCAATTTATGGTAATTCTCACCATGTACGACCACGGCGATGGTTATTATGTAACGGCCAATATGCGCGCACCAATTCTGATTGATAGCGTTCGCCGCCAAGCCCGCCAACATATTATGGCAAATAAAGATTATTCTACACAGCAGAAGGTGTAGGGTTAAAGGCCAGCTTCAACTGACTCAGCTTGTTGTGCATCAGATAGCCTCGCAGTAATTTTGGCTTTAGACTTTTGCGTTACAGCAAGGTAATCTAATTCTTCTCTCAGCGTTGCTTGCATACGGCCTATTACTGAAGCATCGCCCTCTGCTACATCTAGAGCATATTCTGCTAAAGTTCCTTGTAGTCTAAAAGTTATGCTTTCTTCGGCTTGTGGACCAGTTTTTGGCTGGATATATTGGCCGCAAACAGTCAAAGCAATATTATGAACAAGCTGCAGCGCCTGAACTTCGAATTGCAGTGCTTCATCAATTACACTGCCATCATCTGCCCTTTGCCGAATCTCTTTTACATGATTTTCATTAACCTGTCCTGGTTTTGGGCAAGCGTACAAGGCAATACGTTCAAAACGCTCGAGAGGAGGGACGGTATGAAAACTTTGCTTACTGGATCTTACAACATGCTGCTTCGAGGTCTTATCCGGAGGCGTAGTTGCCGATACATATGCATCTGTAATAAAAAAACTAGCTGCAGTTAAAATTGAAGCAGATGCAAACAAACTGACTCTACTTCTCTGTAATTCAAGTAATCTTAACATGACAGAATCCTCGGGTTTGCCTACGTAATCTGTTTCACTTTTGTTACGCTGTGTCGATTTTACTGCACAGCTCCATTGCGCCCAGCGTTTATTTATATAAACTTCTTTACATAAACACTATAAGCAAATAAGTGATTAGTCAATTATGCCAAAAAAGTCAACAAAAAGTATACAAAAAAAATCCGATGCGGCTCATGTTGATGACGGCAAACGTGAATTTTTGGTCAATACCACGGCTGCCTTTGGAATGGTGGGGGCTGCATGTGCGGCGTATCCATTTATTCAATCCATGGCACCGTCCGAGAGTGTCAAGGCGCAGGCCACGCTGGAAGTGGACTTAAACGAAATTCCTGCTGGCGATACTAAAACATATATGTGGCAGGGCAAGCCGGTTTTTATCTGGCACCGAAACGAAGCGCAGCTGGCCGAGGCGCGCGCTCGCGACAATAGCCCGGATTTGCTGGATCCAGCGCCAGATTCTACACGTGTTCAAAAGGAAGAATGGCTGGTAGTGATGGGTATTTGTACCCATTTGGGCTGTGTTCCCCTGCGTGGTGGCGAAGCCGGTGGCTGGCGCTGCCCCTGCCATGGCAGCCAGTTTGATAATGCTGGCCGCCTTACGCGCGGCCCCGCTGCGACTAATTTGGAGATTCCGCCCTATGAATTTCTGAGTGATACAAAAATAAAAATCGGATAACACCCCATGGTAGAAATTCCACCCCGCAAGGTTGAGCAAGATATTGCCAAAAAGCCTTATACTTGGTTTGAGGATCGGTTGCCGATTTTATCGTTTATCGATGCCCATCTGGGGCGGGGCTACAAAGCCCCTAAAAACTTAAATTATATGTGGAACTTTGGCTCCTTGGCTGGCATTGCGCTGGTGGTGCAAATTTTAACCGGCTTGTTTCTGGCTATGCATTATAAGCCGGATGTAACCTTGGCCTTCGATTCTATTCAAACCATCATGCGGGATGTGCAATGGGGTTGGCTCATTCGGTATATGCATGCGGTGGGCGCCAGTTTTTTCTTTATTGTGGTGTATATACATATTTTGCGGGGTCTCTTTTATGGCAGCTATAAAGCGCCGCGTGAGGTTTTATGGTGGTTTGGCATTATTATATTCCTGATGATGATGGCCACGGCTTTTCTGGGGTATGTGCTGCCGTGGGGGCAAATGAGTTTTTGGGGCGCCGCCGTGATTACCAACCTGTTCTCGGTTATCCCCTTTGTAGGCGAGGATATTGTGATTTGGCTGTGGGGGGGCTATAGCGTAAACGATGCCACCCTCAACCGCTTTTATGCGCTGCACTTTATGCTGCCTTTCCTCATTGTGGGGATGGTTATTCTGCATATTTGGGCGTTGCATGTGCATGGTTCCAATAATCCAACTGGGAAAGACCTCACCCGTATTGAGGAAACGGTGCCATTTCATCCTTACTATACCGTTAAGGATTTATTCGGCCTGAGTGTGTACCTGATTCCCTTCTTGTTTATGGTATTTTATTTGCCGGATTATTTAGGGCATTCTGATAATTATATTCCAGCCAATCCGTTAGTGACCCCAGCGCACATTGTGCCAGAATGGTATTTTCTGCCCTTTTACGCCATTTTGCGGGCTATCCCGATAAAAGAACTAGGCGTATTGGCCATGTTTGGGAGTATTCTTATTTTATTCCTGCTGCCCTTTCTGGATCGCTCACCCGTGCGGAGTGCTGCTTACCGGCCGATTTACCGCCAGATGCTGATTATTTTTGTGGTAAATGCCTTGGTGCTCGGGTGGGTGGGTGCTAAACCACCAGAAGGGGTTTATGTCCTGATTGGGCAGCTGGCCACCTTTATTTACTTTGCCTTTTTTCTGGCGCTGCCGTTTGTTCATAAAATAGAGCACACCAAGCCCCTGCCGGAGGTAATTGGTAAATGAAATTAATTCTGCTTTTATTTTTACTTCCCGGTTTTGTGCATGCCGCTGGGGATGGCCCCCAAGCCCCTGATCGTGACTGGCAGTTTGAAGGCCTGCCCGCCAACTGGGATAAGGATAAACTGTACAGGGGCTATCAGGT
>CAZDNZ010000055.1:0-7187 GCA_964506925.1 uncultured Pseudomonadales bacterium
TTACGATAAATCATAAAGACAAAAATAAAAAGAGAGGCATTCAATTATTTATGAAACCGATGCCATGGGCGATAAGACGCCGGTTTATAAAGATGCCATTGGCCATGTTTGTAGTAAGCGGTTTCTTTTGTAGTAGGAGGCAAAGTTATCTGCGCCCACCGTAAATCCTCTGCGGGGACTGGCGGCGCAGATAATAAGATTTTCTGCCCTCGGTGCGTTGCCACACAAAGCAGGCCATCGCAATCCATTGTTAATTTTGTTCTTTTTAATTCAAGAATATCCAAAAACCAGCTGGTGGCTCTATCTGTTGCCCCGGGCGCCAAATAAACCCCACAGGATCGAGATTCACAAACCAGAATATTTTGCCCTTCATCCAAAACAACAATCTCACCCGGCGCGCGGTAGGGGAAAAGTGTCGCCAACAAACCGATGCCACACAAGCTGGCAAGTAACACATATTTTTTATGCATAAACACAGCGGAAAGGCCCATTAATGCAAGTAATGCCAGCCAATGCCACGCATCCCCACTAACATATAACCCGCCAAGAAATTGCCCCAACGCGCCATCGGTACTGCCAAGTGCCGCAATTCTTTCTAGCAGTGCCAAGCCATAATCCATAAAAGCCAATGGTGGCGCTGCCAAACCAAACGGTAAGGCCAGCAAACCCAGCAAGCCAGCAGGCAAAATCCAGAAACCCATCAGTGGAATAGCCACAAGATTCAGAAAAAAACCGCTGATGGTAACCATACCAAAATGCCATGCAGCAAAAGGCATGGTACTAAGGCCTGCAATCAACCCCACATGCCATAAACTGCCCAGGTAACTTTTCCGTTTACGCAGATAACCCGGCAAATCAGCATCCGGCGCTTGCTGGAGGCTCCAGAAAATCAGGCCTAATGTTGCCGCAAAACTCATTTGAAAACTGGGGGAAACGATCTTATCCGGCCACATGCTTAATATAAACAGCACAGCCACCGCCCATAACCTAATGGCTGTATGCGGGCGCGCCAGCAGCACAGCCAAAAACACCAACCCCACCATAATAAAAGCCCGTATGGTTGGCACAGTACCACCTGCCAGCAGGGCGTAAGCACCCGCCGCCGCCAAACCACCCACAGCCCCCACCGCGCGCATGGGCATAAAATAATTCAACCGCGCATAAAACGTCGATAACCAGCGCACACCAAAATAAAAAATACCCGCTACCATCCCCACATGCAGGCCTGAAATCGCCAGCAAATGCGCCAAGCCGCTTTCGCGAAAATGTTCTTGCGTCTGCGCCGACAAGTCATGCCGGATACCCGTCAAAAATGCTGCCCCAAGTGGGCGTGTATAGTGCTGAATATCATCCGCTAATTGCATCCGAAAACGATCGAGCTCGTTCTTAAATCGTTGTTGTGTGCCCAGTTCTGTGCGGTACATTTCGCCACGCACATAACCAACAGCATCTATTTCTGCAAAGAACATACGCCGCCGACCATCATAGTCTCCCGGGAATGCTGGCGCGCGGGGCGGCTGCCAAACAACCTGTGCTGCCAACCCCTCCCCCAGCATCAAGTTCAATGCCTCGGCGCGGCTAGCTGCAAAACTGACACGCAACTTCCGTAACGTTTCGGCATCTGGCCCGTAAACAGTCACATTTTCCAAAGTTACCCGCGTGCGGTTGTTCGTGGTGCGCATTTCGCTAATTTGTCCAGTCACCCATTTTGCAGCCTGTAATTCTGTAATATCAGGCCGGTTTTTAAGCAGCTCCGCTGTATGCACGTTGAGATAATGATAAAAAACACCACTTGCCAGAATAGCAAGCACCAAAAACTGTCCCCAAATGGTATGCCGAGCAAAAAATAAATACAGCAAAACCACTGCCATTACCCCAGCCAAAGCCCCCCACAAAGATGTGCTGGTGCTAAGATTGATCGGTAGCAGAAAAAAGGCGGATGTCCCCGCAATAGAACCACTTGCTAGCCCCAACACACCAATATGTGCACGTAATACTTGCCTGATGTTGCTCATCCTGCCAACATAATGGCATGCTAACAGAAAAGAAACCATCAGCATTCACAGATGTACGGGTGCGCATTGCCCCCTCTCCTACCGGGCGTATGCATATTGGTACGGCGCGTTCCGCTTTATTCAACAAGCTTTTTGCTCTGGCGCATGAAGGAAAATACCTTGTCAGAATTGAAGATACCGATACAGCGCGCTCCACCAAAGAAAATATGGCTTTGATTCAGGATGCCTTCAGCTGGCTGGGCCTAGAGCCGGATGAAAATTATGTTATTCAGTCAGAAAATAATACAGCGCACGTTCAAGCAGCACAGGATTTACTAACGAAAGGCCTAGCTTACAAAGAAGATGGCGCAATTCGTTTCAAAGTACCGCCGGGACGTACCGGCTGGGAAGATTTAATTCAAGGCTATATTACTTACGATAATGCGCAGCTAGAAGATTTTGTGCTGCTCAGATCTGATGGATCGCCCACTTACCATCTGGGTGTAGTAGTTGATGATGCCAGCATGCAGATTTCCCATGTTATTCGCGGCGATGACCACACCAATAATACCCCCAAACAGATTTTGCTTTACGAAGCGTTAGGGCTGCCTGTGCCCCGCTTTGCTCATATGCCGATGGTACTGAGCGAAGATGGCAGTAAACTGTCCAAGCGGCATGGTGCCGTCAGTGTGCAGGATTTCCGCGAGCAAGGTTATTTGCCGCAAGCACTCAACCATTTTCTTATGCAGCTAGGCTGGTTGTCTGGGGATAATCTGGCACACACTAATCTTGTGCAGGCTGCCAGCCACTTCGAAATTTCCAACGTGCGGAAAAGTGCGGCTGTTTTTGATGCCCAGAAGCTGCTGCACCTGAACAGTATCTATTTACGCCAGATGGACGCCGCCGCCATGCTGGATGCCTTAAAGTATTTTTTACCCGACCATTTATCAGATCATCATGCTGCCCTGCTGCTCAAAGCACTCCCAGCTTTGCAGGAGCGCGCCAAGACCTTGCTCGACCTCAAACAAGCTGCCGAGCCTTTCCTGAGAAAACCACCCTTTGCCTATACAACTGAAGCTACCCAGACCCTTCGCGACAGCGCCCCACATCTTTCTTACCTAAAAGAAGAACTTTCCGATGCGGCCTGGAATGCCGACCTTCTTCACCAAATTATCAAAGATTATGTGCAGGATAATGGTATTAAATTCCCAGAGGTTGGCAAGCCTTTGCGGCTTGCTTTAACCGGCGAACCCCACGGTATTGGGCTGGCTGATATTATGCTTATTCTCGGTAAGGAAACGGTTCTTCAACGCCTTGAAATGGGTATTTCCACAGCCGATAAGGCTTAAAAGCCTTGACCATATGTCTTTTTTCTGTGAATGTTTAGAACAATAACAATAAGGTTCGGGAGATACATATGGCTAAGCAAAAAAAGCCGGTAACAAAAAGTGGTGGTAACGTTGTAAAGCTGGATAAATCAGCACAAAACCAAGACGACCACATCAATCTAACTTTACCTATACTCAAAAGCACGCGCGGCCCTAACGTTGCGGATGTCAGAAGCCTGTATAAAGATCATGGTGTTTTCACCTATGACCCCGGTTTTGTCAGTACGGCCAGCTGTTTATCGGGGATTACATATATAGATGGTGAGCAAGGCGAGCTGCTTTACCGTGGCTACGATATTGCCCAATTGGCTGAGCAAACCTCTTTCCTTGAAACAAGTTACTTGTTGTTATATGGCGAGTTACCCACGCGGGATGCGTTGGAAACTTTTGAAAACACGGTTAATCGGCACACCATGGTGCACGAGCAAGTGCATACTTTTTATCATGGTTTTCGATCAGATGCCCACCCTATGTCTATCTTGTGCGGAGTAACCGGTGCACTGGCCAGCTTTTACCACGATTCTCTGGATATTAACGACCCCCGCCACCGGGAAGTTGCGGCCTTTCGCCTAATTGCCAAAATGCCTACGCTGGTGGCTATGGCCTATAAGTTCAGTATTGGGCAACCGTTTATGTACCCAGATAATAACCTGTCGTACCCCGGGAATTTCCTGCGCATGATGTTTGCGGTTCCCACCGAAGATTATGTGGTAAATCCCTTGCTGGAACAGGCGATGGACCGTATTTTTATTCTGCATGCCGACCATGAACAGAACGCTTCCACCTCCACGGTACGGCTGGCGGGTAGTAGCGGCGCCAACCCATTTGCCTGTATTGCCGCTGGCGTAGCCAGCCTGTGGGGGCCTGCTCATGGGGGGGCCAACGAGGCCGTGCTTGATATGCTGGCAGAAATCGGCACCAAAGAGAACATCCCTAACTATTTGGAAAAAGTGAAAGATAAGCTAAATCCTACGCGGCTGATGGGTTTTGGGCACCGGGTTTATAAGAATTTTGACCCCCGCGCCCAAATTATGCGCGACACAGCACACGATGTGCTAAAAGAGCTTAATATTCAAGACCCTACGCTGGAAGTGGCTATGGAACTTGAGCGCATTGCTTTGGCAGATCCTTACTTTGTGGATCGTAAATTGTACCCAAATGTCGATTTTTACAGCGGAATTATCCTCCGGGCGCTGGGCATACCCACAAATATGTTTACCTGCATCTTTGCGCTGTCCCGGACGGTGGGGTGGATAAGTCATTGGATTGAAATGCTTGGCGAGGAAAATCAAAAAATTGGTCGGCCGCGGCAGCTGTATGTTGGGCCCGAGCGCCGTGAATTTGTCCCCTTGCTAAATCGTTGATAATATTGCATCTTGTTGCACCCGCTTGAAGGGAAATTTGAGGGTATGCGGCGGGTGTGCAGAGGGTATTTGCGGGTGAAAGCGGGTGTAAAGGGAGAATAGTGCCCTTCTCGACCCGCTGTGTTGAATTAAAGCCATTTTTATCCCAATTTTTTCTCGATACACTTTTTTCAGACCACGGGAAAAATGATAATCAAACACAATACACCAATAGGTTGTATTTGTCAATTTGTTTCACTTGCCTGAAAATAGGCCAGCATCTCCCGATAAAAAGCACGCCCCGTCTCGGTTTGCAATTTGGCGGCAATACCTTGCCAAAACTCACGCAAATCCAGCTCTGGCTGCGCCTGTTCATATAGCAGGGCTTGCAGGCCCATCTCCAACTTATCGGCATCGTGGCATAACTGTGCCAGTGGGGTTTGATTGGCCTCAAACTCTTGAAATAAATCGTAATAGTGCGTATGCCCGGCCAAGGAGGCCAACGTGTTTCTAGCTTAATATAATGTATAATTGGACATACTAGATATTTTAAGGTAAACTTAATACTAATAATTAGGAGTTTTTAAACTTGAACATATTTGATAAAGGTGACTTCAAAAGAATTACCCACCCATTTAAGCAGAGTGGTCTAAGTACATTAAGGGATTTGACAAAATTCCAAGAAGAATTTAGTGAGCTTGCCGGCGGTGATACTGATACAACTATAAACGCAATCCGAGACTCTCTGGTGGCATCATATCTGAATTTTGATCTTCTCAATACTTCTAAGCACGGGTTTGACGCAAAAGCATCGAATGAAGATAGATTTCTGGAAATTAAACAATGCAGTATTGTATCTAAAACATGGGGTGGAACTTGGAACGATACCAATGAAGAAAAAGCAAATGCGTTTTCAGACAGAAGATTATTCACAGCTGTAGCTGTGTGGAAAGGAGCTGGGGATTTACAGTTTATTGTTTACGGACAAGATGAAAGGCTTGGACATTATTTATTAGAAAAGGTTCAGAATAGAAAGCAGGGGTCACGTTCAACACAATCTGTAAGCCTTTCAAAACTTTTGGATTGGGATTTTAACGTTATTGTTCCACCAAATATGGAAAAGAGTAAGGTAAAAGAAATGCTCATTTTGTCTAATACTAAGATTGCTAGAAAGCTAGAAGAAAGAAGTTTATTATCAATTGGTGAGGTAACAGGAAGGTAATGGAGTACAACTTTATTCACAGTGATTGTCAGCTTGCTATGAGCAACATGGAAGATTGTAGCATTGACTGTATTGCTACAGATCCCCCTTACGGTATAAACTTTCAGGCTCATGACTGGGATAAATCAATGCCAGACATTGATGTCTGGTCAGATACGTTGCGCGTTTTGAAACCAGGAGCATACGCGACTATTTTTTCTTCCATCAGATTGATGCACAGGGTGATGTGTCAGCTTGAAGATGTAGGTTTTATCATAAAAGACGTTCTGTTTTGGAGTTACTTAAATGGTATGCCAAAAAGCAGAAATATCGCTTTGGATATTGATAAACAGCTAGAAGTGGAGAGTGAGGTTGTGGGGTATTACAAGTATGTTCAAGGCTACAAGAAAGGAGGTTCCAAAACATATACTTCAAATATTAAAAAACAAAAGTTGGAGCCTTCATCAGAAAAGGCAAATTTATATAAAGGAGCAGGGCTGGCTCTAAAGCCTGCTTATGAACCAATAATACTTGTACAAAAACCAATTGAGAAAGGGTTGTCAGTAGCACAAAACATTATTAAATATGGTACAGGCGCCCTAAATATAGAACAGGGAAGATTGCCATATTCTCGTGATGATAAAAAGGTAGGTCACAATCCCCACCCTTTCGGAAGAGTACCAGCCAATATACTAAGAATGGAGCCATTTGAAGATGGTTACGATAAGTTTTTTATGGTGCCAAAAGTTAGACAAAATAAGGAAGATTACAATCACCATCCAACACTTAAACCAGTATATCTTATGGAACATCTGATCCGATTGACTTCTTTTGAAGGTATGACTGTACTTGATCCATTTATGGGCAGTGGCAGTACGGCAATAGCGTCTGTTATTAATGATAGAAAAGTCATTGGTATTGAAAAAGATTTTGAATATATTCAGATAGCAAGACGGCGTATAGAAGAAATGCTTTCTGATAGTACCATTTCATCTAAAAAAGTCTCTGAACAAATGTCATTTTTTGCATAAGTCTACCTTTTTTAAGCTATTCCCCCAGTGATACTGATAGTCAATGTAATGTAAGTTTATGGTGTAGTTAAACCTCCGCCGCCGGGGCATGAGTGCAGTCAAACAGGATCTCACACAGGTGGGTGATGTCCCAATAGCCTTCCAGCTTTTCATTAAGGTCTTTAAGGTCAGATTGTGCCATGCTTTAGCTTACCCCCTTGGGCAGCTGGGTGCAATGTGGTTGTGCGGGG
>CAZDNZ010000056.1:0-7124 GCA_964506925.1 uncultured Pseudomonadales bacterium
TTAAGGGCACATATGGCCTGAATCGGTATATATCGTTGCAGGGGGGGCTGCGGCAAGGGCAGCTGCATAACGAAGACGATACCGTAGGGGTTGCTGGCCTGCAATTTGGCTATGCACAAATCTTTGGCCAGCTGAATATGGCGGAAAGCCTAAACCAAGGGCGGGCGCTGGATGCCCGCCTGCAAGCCCAGCTGGCACCCAATACATCGGTAGGTGGGGAATGGACAACCTATAACGGCCGCTGGGCCGAGGAGGAGAATATCAAACATCGCATCGGCCTTGATGCCCGCCGGACATTTCATCTCTGGACGCCTGTGGATATAGATATAGACTACACCCGCGAGATTGATCCCCAAAGCCGTACGCTGCATAATCTGGAATTGACGCAGGGGCTGCGCCTGTGGGATTTTTCTTTGGAAAATAGTTTGGAACACGAGTGGGATGCCAACAATGCCCGCACCATTGGTACGTTTCAATTTGCCACCCAACGCTGGCAGTTTCCTTTGCGCGGCTCGGTGCGGTATCAGCCCGGCACGGCCAACTCGCTGCAAAATGCCAGCCTGAACGGCCAGTTTAACCTCGAGCAAAATACCAATCTAAACCTGCAGTTAACCCACGATTTTACGGGCAGCAATATCACCCGCATCAGTGGTAGCCTGAATACGCCCGTAGGGAAAACCACCCTGCGCCTGAATGGCGGCATAGATACGGTGGGCACCGCCTCGGTGGGAGTGGGGATGTCTTTCCATTTTGTGCCCGCATTGAATACAGATAATAACTGGCTGCCGGCTTATACCGTGCAACCACGGAATCGGGGCTTTGGTTTTGGTTCGGTGAAGGTGCGGACCTTCATAGATACCAACAACAATCAGCAATTTGATGAAGGCGAGACCCTGGTGCCGGATGTTGTTATCCGGAACAGCCGTAACGGGCGGGAAGTAACAACCTTGGCCACAGGTACGGGTATGTTGTATGGTTTATCCCCCTTTCAGGGGAATACCCTACAGATCGAAAAATCCGAGCTACCGGATATTTACCTGCGCCCAGTGGTGGCCGAAAAAAATATTGTGCCACACCGCGGTTTTTCCGGCACCATTGATTTCCCATTCGCGCAGATGGGCGAAATTGCCGGTATGGTCATAAGCCAGCAGGGGGATAAATTACAGCCACAGGCCAATATTCCGCTAGAGCTATATAATGAGGCGGGTAAGAAGGTTGATGATATTTTCTCGGCCTACGATGGCTTTTTCCTGTTTCCAGCCATACCTACCGGCACATACAATATTCGGTTACCCGCCGAGGCTGAAGATATTTTAGGCTTTAAGCTGGCGGCACCGGTCAGCATTACACTGACGCCAGAAAACCCGCTGCCAGATGAAATAAATATCATTTTGGAACAAACAAACACCAAGAACACTGAGACGCCTGCCGATATGCCAGCGTCCGTAAATACAGCCAGCACCACAACTATTTACTAATCTGAGCCGTTTCATTCTGCGGCGTTTTGGCTTCATCCAGCGTCAATTTTTGCGCGATAGGCGATTGGTCGTTTTTACCAGCATAAAGGGTAAGTTCAATATTTTTATTCAATGGTTCGTCCAGCATATCGGGCAATAAATCTATTTTTATCGTACCGTTATCCACTTCGCGGTAAAAGCGGAGGTAACGTTTTTTGGCCACAGGCACACGTTTGCCATCAGGCAAAACTTTTTCTACCATTGCAAACAGCGCAGCTTCCGAATTTCCGGTACGTTCCAGCGCGACCACAACCGATCGCCGCTTGGTGCCAACAGGTTCAATATAAAAATCTGTGGCCTTGAGGGCGCCGGTCATTTCACCCTTTTGCACAATGATGGGTATGGCCATACCCAGCTTGGTGGTAATTTCAAATTTTAATTGATTTTTACCTAGGTTCGCATCTGTGGCTTCCTCAGCGTTCAGCACATCTTCATCAAATAGAATATGGCTATGATAATCTCCCGGCGGTAAATCCCGCGGGCGGCGTGCCATCACTCGCACAACTTGGCGCTGGTTGGGCTCCAGAATAATTTCCCGCGGCATATAACGCAGCATCCGCTTGGCAGCATAAGGGAAGGTATCTACCAGCTGGGTGACCCCATCCGGCCCCATGGCCTGATTAATAATATCAATTTTATATTTTCTCACCCGTTGCGATTTATTCGTGACCCCAATCACAGCAGTACGTTGACCATCTTCGATCACTACCCGCATGGGTGAAATAAACAGCGGGGTTTCGGCCTGCGCAGGCAAAGCAAAGGCCGTAACCACCAGCACAGCCAGCAACAGATTTGAATATAAACGCAGCATAATTTGGTTCCTTTTATCCAATATCTACAAAAATAACGTAGCTTACGCGAAAAAACCAGCGCTATTCATCCAATTTCATCCACATGTTCAGCAGTATAGTCATTATTTAGTTGTAAACCACCCGAAATGATGCCGGCAAACCGCCGCTATGGGTAGTGCTGTAGGTGCTATCGGTAAGGGTACTGTTGCCAACCAGCGCACCGCCCAGCAATAGCTGATCATCGCCATCCAGCGTGTGGGTGCTGGTTGTGGTATTTAGCCCTTGGCAGGGCAGGGCATTACCGGCGCTGGTGCCGGTATCAATGGCAAATTCTAGGTTTGTCAGGGTTAGGGTTTCGCCGCTGGTTGTGGCCAAAGCTGCATTGGCCGTGCAGGCAATATCAATGCTTGACGTCCCATCCCCCGCCACGCGCACCGCACCGGCTTGGCCCGTGCTGGGGGCAATAAAAGCACTGCCGGTGCTGGTTAGGCTGCCATCAGTCCCTAAATGGACACGGTCGGCACTGGTCGGCTCTGCCTGATATTCAATCGCCTGTCCCTCTGGCGTAAAATGCATATTTTGCTCAACCGACAAGGTGGGCGCTTGCCGAAAAGTTGCACTGGCGTGCACATCTATTTCGGTCGCTAAAACTGGCATACTGCCAGCATACCCCACAAACACCATAAAAAGGGCAGAAAGCTGCCGCATAAAAAATCCCCTGTATTTATCCCAAATATGTTTATAAACGGTATTTTCCCGCTTGAACAGTGCAGGTTTTACACAGGCTGAACATTGTATGCAACATGAAAATGAATAAAAAAGCAGGTATTCAAAGCAAAGCGCCCCCTAAGGGGCGCTTTATGACAGTTATCCGGTGTGTTTAGTTATACACCACCCGGAAGGTGACGGGATCACCAGAACCAGTGGTTGTACTGTACACACCATCTGTAATGGTGGCATCACCAACCAAACGTCCACCAATCAGCAGGGCATCGGTACCGTCCAGCGTGTGGGAAACAGCACTGGTACCCAGCCCAGCGCAAGCGTTAGCACCACCTGCTGTTGTACCTGTATCAATGGCAAACTCAATGTTATCCATCGTCACAGTGGCACCACCGGATTCTTCCAGGGTGGCATCCACTTCGCAGGTAATATCTACACTGGAAGCGCCGTCACCTGCAAAGGTTACATCACCAACCTGGCCAGTGGCAGGGGCGGAAAACTCGGTTCCTGTTACCCCAATATCACCATCAGTCGCCAGCGTTACAAAGTCGGAACCTGTAGGCGAACCGTATTCAATCAGGTTTGTTCCTGTGGTAAAGTCAATATCGTTGTTTACTGTCATCGTAATGGCAGCACGGAACTCGGCTTCCGCTTCAACATCTTGGTCCAAAGCTACGGCTGTACCAGCCAGTGCTGTGGTAAATGCGGCCGCCAGGGCCAGCGCTTTTCTTGTTTGAATCATGTCAGACTCCTCTCTCGTTTTTGTTGTGCCCGCTATTTCACGGAACACTTTCTTATGAAGGGAGGCTGTTGCCATTTTCTGACATTTTATTCATCAACAAAATCAATGATATAAATAAAAAAGCGCCCCGCAGGGCGCTTGAGTGTATATTTTGGGTTTATTGGTAAAGCACACGGAAGGTTGCTGGGTCACCACCACCAGTGGTTGTACTATACACCCCATCGGTAATGGCACCATTACCCACCAGGCGGCCACCCACCAGCACGTTGTCGGTACCGGTTAATGTGTGCGAACCGGGTGATGATCCTAGGCCGGCACAGGCGGTACCAGCACCGAAGGCAGCACCGGTGTTTACGGCAAACTGAACTTGATCCATGGTAACTGTTTGAGCACTGTTTTCCAAAGTGGCTGTTGCTTCGCAAGAGATTTCAACGACGGAAGAACCGTCACCGTTCATGCTGAAGTCACCTACTTGGCCAGTTGCCGGGCCACTAAAAGCCACCCCTTGGTAGGTGATGTTACCGTCGGATCCCATTTCAACCAAGTCCGTTCCAGCAGGGGTACCAGCAAATTCAATCACCCCGTTGCTACTGAAGTCGATGTCGTTATTCAGGGTTGTGGTCAGGGCGGCTCGGAATTCCGCGTCCGCTTCTACATCCTGGTCCACCGCAAAGGCGATACCAGCCAGTGTTGTGGCCGCAGCAGCAGCGGCAGCCAGCAGTTTTGTTGTTTTCGTCATAAGGTATGCTCCTTTTTTCTTATTTCCAGTGCAGGTGGCACCCCGCCAACCCGTCACCAAACCTGTGGCCACAGTTGCGACCGTAAGCCGATTGAGCCATTATGCTCGGTAACTTGCAATAAAAACCTGTGGATAACTTATTCATCAGACAAACCTATGTGGCGAATTTATGACACTAAAAAAAGCCCCATCTGTGCACCAGCCCCACATCTGGTAGCTATTGCCACAAGCAAGCCGTA
This sequence comes from uncultured Pseudomonadales bacterium, assembly GCA_964506925.1. GTDB lineage: Bacteria > Pseudomonadota > Alphaproteobacteria > UBA2136 > JAPPOO01 > CAZDNZ01. Next base: position 4,752 of record CAZDNZ010000056.1, read on the forward strand.
TATCCGGTAGTGCAAGGGTTTTTTAAGTGTATTAAAGGGTGCTTCCACCGTTTTAAGCCTGCACGCGCGGTAATTCATGCCATCGTGTAGTGTACTGGGGCGAGCGGTGCGCTGTACGCATCTGCCATGGGCGCTGGGTGCCGGTCGCGGCACTGGTCACCACGCGGCCGCCTAGTTGCTGGTTTAGGGTATCTATGGTGTGCATCAAGGTGGAGCGGCGGGTGCGCTGTGTGTGCTTATCCCCCTCAATGCACGACAGGGTGGGCTGAAATCCGGCCGGATCCACCATATCCCCCAGCACCACGCCCGCTTTGTGGTAGCGGTAACCGGGCCGATAAACCTCCCGCAGGGCCTGCTGCGCATACCGGATGAGCACACAGGTATCGTCCGTGGCTTCTGGCAATAGCATCAGACGCGAGGTGCGATATTGTGCATCCTGCTGGCTAAAGCGGTTGGTGCGTACAAATACGGTCAGGCTTTGACAGAGCTGCCCCTCCCGTCGCAGTTTTTCAGCCGCCCGCGTTGCATAAAAAGCTACCGCTTCCAGCAGCGGCGGCAGAGCCGTTTGCTTGGCGCCAAACGCGCGGGAGGCGATAATTTGCTTTTTCGGCGCATGCAGCAGCGCAAGTGGCAGGCAGGAGATGCCCTGTAGCTCCAGCACCATGCGCGCCCCCACCACGGTAAGCTCTTGCCGGATGGCCTTGGCATCGGCCAGGGTTAGATCGTAAGCGGTGCGCAGCCCCTGACGCTGGAGCTTCTCGGCCGTGCGGCTGCCAATACCCCAAATGTCCGCCAGTGGCACCTGTTTCAGCACAGCCTCCCGGTTATGTTCATCCAGCAAAAATACGCCATTCTGCTGCTTGGCAATTTTATTGGCCAGCTTGGCCAGCGTTTTGGTGGGGGCAAGCCCCACCGAAATCGGCAGGCCGGTCCATTGCAAAATACGGTCGCGCATGGTCTGCCCCAGCGTGGTTAGGTCGGTGGGTAGGTTGTGCAGGTCGCAGAAGGCTTCGTCTATAGAATACACCTCCACCTGCGGGCAGAAAGCCTCGAGGCATGTCACCAGCCGGGCGGACATATCGCCATACAGCGAAAAATTGGCGCTGCGCCATGTCCCACCATTTTTGACCAAAACCTGCCGCCATTCATGGAAGGGGGCGCCCATGGGGATGCCCAGTGCCTTCGCCTCGTTCGAACGCGCAATAATGCAGCCATCGTTGTTAGAGAGCACCACCACCGGCTTGTGCCATAATTGGGGCTGAAATACCCGCTCGCAGCTGACAAAAAAGTTATTGCCATCAACCAGCGCGTACATGATGCACCACGTTCGTCACCACGCCCCAGATAACACAATCCGTGGCATCGGTCAGGGGAATATCGGGAAAATCCGGATTTTCCGGCCGTAGCACCCGCTGCCCGTTATGGGTGGTCAGGGTTTTAACGGTCAGGTCGCCATCCACGGCGGCAATCACAATACTGCCATCCCGCGGGGTTAGGCTGCGATCCACAATGAGCAAATCCCCATCATGGATGCCCGCCCCGCGCATGGAATCCCCCTGCGCGCGCACAAAAAAAGTGGCCGCCGGATGTTGAATCAGGTGTTGATTCAAATCCAGCCGCGCTTCAATATAGTCGTCCGCTGGGGAAGGGAAGCCCGCCTGCACGCGGGAGGTATAAAGCGGCAATGCCAGCGGGGCAGCACGGGTACTGAGGAATGCCTCCACCGCTGCCGCTTTACTGGCAGGTATGCGCATGCGTACTGTTTGTTCGCCCCATTTGCCGCTGCCCGCAGGCCGCCCGGCACCGGGACGTTTGCCTCCTTTAACCATGCCCACAGAATAGCGGGACAAAAATCAAAAGGCAAGTTTAATTGTTATAGTCCTGGGCCGGGATCATTCTTACCAGAGCGTGGGCTACGATCACCGAAGCGTTCTAACAATCGTTCACCAATTTTGTCAGCAACAATATGACCAATGCCGATCAAAGCGAGGGCATCCCTCATGTGATCTGCTGGATTTGTTGAAACATCATGAAGAGCCAAATATTCCAATACTTCTGGCATACCAGAAAGGTCACCACCTAGATCTAGGTAAACAGCAAAGGCGCCTGTAGCAACTCCCGCAAATTTAGAAGCTCCACCAGCAAGTTTTGCTAATGCTCCCGCTGTTACTCCCGTGAGTTGAATTCCTAGGTTTTGATTCTTTTTAAAATCTTCTGGCATTAGGTTGTTATTAGATTTAATACTCATATTCCCTCCTTTTTGTATACATAATAGCCATATAGTCCAGCTTAACGTTTATGACAACCCCTGCAACAAAAAAATCTGACAAAATTATCTGCACCGGTTAGCCTGATGACGATGCAACCATTAAC
>CAZDNZ010000057.1:0-7076 GCA_964506925.1 uncultured Pseudomonadales bacterium
CCGAAGAGGCGATTGCCGCGCCAGAACCTGCCCTCAGCGAAATGTGGACAGATGTCGTCCCCAATGGCAACGCCGCCTACCTAAAATACGAAACAGGAGATAAATAATGGCTGGGATGGCTGAAATCTCATATCACGATGCCACTAATTATTTAGTATCTAACGAAATAGAGATGAGTTGTTATGGCATTACCATCTGACATGAAGCCTCATAAAGGTCTTGGCTCTTACTACGGTAAAACTAGTTCATGGCAAGCCGACCGTTGGGAAGATCTTATGATGCTTTTCGAGGAAAATATCTACGATGATTTTCAGCCAATAAAGGCGTTAGATATAGGGTGTGGCTCGGGTGAACGTACTTGCCAGCTTTTTGAAAAATTTCCATCACTAGAGTATGTGACGGGTGTTGATCCTCATTTTTCAATGATTGCTGCCGCAAATGAAAAAAGTTCTTCGTGGCAGCTAGACTTCCAGCAAATGGGGGCAGCCGAAATTGGTCAATTAGAGAGTAAGGATTATTCCCTTGTTCAGTCAAATTACGCATTACATTGGGTAGAAGATAAAACTGCATTTATGCAAGGTTTAAATAGCATCACATTGCCGGATACTTACCTAGCCGTGGGTACGTGCCAAGATTTGCCACATATATTTTATGATATAGATAAAGAGGTTAAACGCGCCTTGCATATTTCACATCATCAGGAAATGCCTTTTTATTACCTGAATATAGCCCAGTGGTCTGCTCTGCTTGAAAAGTTTGGCTGGCGCATGATGAGTGTTGTGGTGCGAAATGATCTCCATTTAACCGAGAATCCTGCTGCCTTTGTTAAGCATTGGTTTGCAGCTAGTACCGAAAAAACACTTTATGGACGGCAATTAGATGATATCAAGCCGCCTATATTTAATGCAATTGTATCTATGGTTGAAGAAAAATACGGCTATCATGATGAAGATCATTTGCTTTTTAACGAAGAAACTGTGCTTTTTATTGCAAAAAAGGAGGCTTAAATAATGGCTGAACTAGCATACCGCGATGCCCTGCGGGATGGCATGGCTGAAGAAATGCGGGTAAATCCCGATGTCTTTCTGATGGGGGAAGAAATTGCCGAGTTTCAGGGGGCTTACAAATGTACCCAAGGCCTGCTGGACGAGTTTGGCGATAAGCGCGTGATAGATACCCCCATTGCCGAGTTAGGCTTTGCCGGTATTGCCACTGGGGCGGCTATGGCCGGCCTACGGCCAGTTGTAGAGTTTATGACTTGGAACTTTAGCATGATGGCGATTGACCAGATTGTGAACTCTGCCGCCAAAACTTACTATATGTCTGGCGGGTTGGTCGGTTGCCCCATTGTGTTCCGGGGGCCCAATGGTGCCGCTGCCCGCGTGGCCGCGCAGCACAGCCAAGATTTTACCCCATGGTATATGTCTGTTCCTGGGTTAAAGGTGGTGTCGCCCTGTAATGCGGCCGATGCCAAGGGGCTGCTGAAAGCCGCCATTCGGGATGATGCGCCGGTGTGTATTCTGGAAAACGAAATTCTGTACGGCCAAACGTGGGACGTGCCAGATGGTGATTACACCACCCCGATTGGCGAGGCTCAGATTCTTAAATCCGGCACAGATATCACCCTCATTGGTTATTCCATCAATAGTATAAAAGCGCTCGAAGCCGCCAACCAGCTGGCGCAAGAGGGTATTTCTGCCGAAGTGCTGGATTTACGCACCGTCCGCCCCATGGATGTGGCGGCAATTGTGGCCAGTGTTTCCAAAACCCATCGGGCTGTCATTTGTTCGGAAAGCTGGGGCATTTGTGGTGTCGCCGCCGAAGTGATGCGTATTATTAGTGACCACTGCTGGGACGAGCTAGATGCCCCAGTGCGGCACGCCAGTGGCCTGAATGTACCGATGCCCTACGCCAAAAATCTGGAAGCTGGCGTATTACCGCAGCCTGCCGATATTATCACCAAAGCCCGCGAGGTTCTGGCTTAATCTATGGATGCACTGGCTACCACCATTCTTAACTTATGGCAGGGTAAATTGCCCCTGTGGGTGGCTTTTTGGGTATATGCCCATGTTGTGTATGGGGTACTGTTTGCGGCTTTTCATATCGCGGGGGAGGCCACCAAAAGCCAGCTGGCTAAACTTACCGCCAATGCCGAAAACGGCCTGTTGGTTCAATTTGTACAATACGGTGGGCAGTTTTTAATGCTGCTGGATAAAATGGCCTTGGCGCTGATAACAGTCGTCGCATTGGTCGGCATTTGGCGCTGCGCCCCGAATACAACTTGGCTGGGCTGGACGCTTTTAGCCAAGGCTTATGTTATCTTTTTTGTATTGTTTATGTTAGCGTGCGTGTTGTTAGCATTAAAGAACAGAGGGGGGCTATGATTCAATTTGTCAAAGATTGCTGGTGTGGCAAAGCGCCTCTGTGGGCGGCTTTTTGGGTACCGGGCATGTTTTTTGGTACGCTGCTCGGCATTATAATGACCTGTATCACGGTTGTTACATTTCCCACGTTGGCCGCTTACACCATAACGCCAGATCATTCCATGGCATCCCGCCTGTTGGCTGGCTGCCTGATAATGCTCACCCTCGGTTTCTGGTGGACCTATTATATTTGGCATTTGGTGGGTGTGTGGCGTTGTGCCCAAAACACAACCTGCTTGTTAACCAGATGGGGCGCGCGGCTGTTTGTGGTGGCCGTTACCCTTACATATTGGCCTGTTTGGGGGCGGGTTATGTTAGAACAAACGGGTATGGCAGGGTAATATGGGATACGTCGGCAGCTACATCTGGCAAATTCGGCATGAACACGGCTGGGGCACAAAGCCTTTACTCATGCCGGGAGTGGCGATGGTTATTGAAAATGATCAGCAGGAAATTCTGCTGGGTAAGCGTACGGATAATCAAGATTGGTGCGTGTTTGGAGGTGGCTGTGAATTAGGAGACTCCGTTCTCACAACTATGCATAAAGAACTAAAAGAAGAAACTGGCCTGACAGCAAAAGATTACGTTGCATTTGGGATTATGTCCGACCCAGAGCAATCATACATAAAATTAGATCATGGCGACGAAATATACGGCGTTAATACGCTCTTTCACGTTACTGGTTATACTGGAGATCCGCATCCGGCAGATGCTGAACATTCTGAAATTGCCTGGGTTGCGCCAGCTGATATCCCGTGGGACGACCTGATGCCCATTGCTAAACATACTTTAGATGCCTTTTTCGCCTACAAAAAAACCGGCCAGTTTCAACTGAACTAACATAAAGGATAACACCCATGCCCATAGATGTGCTGATGCCGCAACTAAGCCCCACCATGACCGAGGGCCGTTTGGCCAATTGGCTGAAAGCCGAAGGGGATGCTGTCTCTGCTGGCGATATTATTGCGGAAGTCGAAACCGACAAAGCCACCATGGAAGTAGAAGCGGCAGAAGATGGTATTCTGCACAAAATTTTTGAGCAGCCGGGCAAAGATATCCAAGTGGGTGCGCCCATTGCTGTATTGAAGGAGGAGGGAGAAGACATCCCCGCCGACTATCAACCACAAGGGCAGGCACCACAGGCTGCCGAACCTGCCGCACCAGCAGCAGAGTCAAAATCTGAGCCGGCAGCAGCAGAGCCAAAACCGGAACCGACTCAGCCACCAACACAAACAACACCGCCACCTGCCGCGCCGGTTATCAACACAGCGGCCAACGTTTCTGCCGCCCCCACAACCCCGTCGCCACACACCAGTACCGATGGCCATATACCTGCCAGCCCGCTGGCACGCCGCTTGGCTGCCACCAAAGGTGTGCAACTGGCCAGTGTACAGGGCAGTGGCCCCAAAGGGCGCATTGTAGCACGCGATATTGAAAAAGCTCGCCCAAATATAGGTGCGGCCACACAGTCCATTCAACGGCAAACAGATGCTATTGAAAAACTATCCCCCATGCGCAAAGCCATTGCCCAGCGCCTAACAGCCAGCAAGCAGCATGTGCCGCATTTTTATCTGAACACGACTGTCCGGATGGATGATTTGCTCAGCACCCGCCAACAGGTCAATGCGCTGCTTAAAGAACAAGGTGCTGATGCCAAAGTATCCGTCAACGATTGTATTATCAAGGCGTGCGCGCTGGCACTGGCACAGTATCCGGCGGCCAATGCTGCTTGGAACGAAGATAGTGTGGTTTTGTTTGGTAATGTGGATGTGGCTGTGGCTGTAGCGATTGAGGGCGGCCTAATCACACCTATCCTGCAGAATGCCGATCAAAAAACGCTGGTGAGCATTGCACAAGAAGCCAAACAGCTGGCGCAGGCAGCGCGTGCTGGCCAACTAAAACCCGAGCAGTATCAGGGCGGCTCGTTCAGTTTATCTAATTTGGGTATGTATGGCGTAGATAGCTTTAGTGCCATCATTAACCCACCACAGGCGGCAATTCTGGCCTGTGGGAAGTCGGTACCCACACCGGTGGCCGCTGAAACCGGCCAACTGGCCGTGCAACAAGTAATGAACATGACACTCTCGGTAGATCACCGCGTGATTGATGGCGCCTTGGGCGCCGAACTGCTGGCCGCGATTAAATTAAACCTAGAACAACCGGCGCGACTGTTGGTCTAAATAAGGAGAATCCCCAATGAAAACCGTTATCATGATTCCTGCACGCTACCCTTCAACTCGGTATCCCGGCAAGCCATTGGAAGAAGTCGCAGGCAAAACCATGATTCAGCGCGTCTGGGAAATTGCTTGTGCGGTCAATAATGCAGATGCCGTATATGTGACCACAGACGATGCCCGCATTCAACAACATGCCGAAGCCTTTGGTGCCAAAGTACTGCTGACCAGCGATACCTGCGAAAATGGCACAGAACGGGTCGCTGAAGCCGTAGCGCAATTAAAAGAACCCATAGATATTGCTGTGAATCTGCAAGGCGATGCCCCACTCACCCCACCATGGTTTGTGGAGGATTTGATTGCCGCCATGAAAAATGATCCCAGCTGCCAAATGACCACGCCAGGCTTAAAATTATCGCCTGCCATGTATCAGCTATTCCGTGAAGATCGGAAAAACGACCGGGTTGGTGGCACCACCGTGGTATTTGATAAAAACCAGAATGCCCTTTATTTTAGTAAGGAGGTTGTGCCCTACCTGCCGCCAGAAGCGTTGGACTGGCAGGATGTGCCCGCTTACCACCATGTGGGGCTGTATGCCTATCGGCCAAGCTTGTTAGAATACTATCAGCGCTGGCAACCAGGCCCACTGGAACAGGTGGAAAAGCTAGAGCAACTCCGCGTGATGGAGCATGGCGAAAAAATTAAAGTGGTCTGCGTAGATGATCGTGGCCGCAGCTTTTGGGAAATTAACAATCCGGAAGATGTACCCCGGGTGGAACGCATTATTGCTAACGAAGGAGAACTTTTATGATTGAAGAAATGGTTGATGTTGTGGACGAACAGGATAATGTTATCCGTACGGCAACCCGTACCGAAGCCCAGCAAGAAGACTTGCGTCATCGCCTCGCTGTCGTCTGTATTTTTAACAGCAATGGCGATATGCTGGTGCAGTGGCGCACCCACACCAAAAAAACCGCTCCTAGGCTTTTTACTGCTTCTGTGGTTGAAACACTGTCTGCGGGCGAAAGTTATGCAGATGCCGCCAAACGTGGCATGCAAGAAGAATTGGGCATAGACCTAGAACTAGAAGAAGTGGCCATTATGGCAGGTGAACATAATCGGAATTATGGCCTGTACATTGGGGAATACGATGGTGAAGTCTCTGGCTGGGAAGCAGAAGCCGATGCCATAGATTACTGGAGTGGTGAAGAGGCCGACTTTATGCGTGCACGTTTCCCGTATTTACTTGCGCCTGATTTTATTGAAATTTTGGAACTTCTGCTGGATATGGAGGATGAAGAATGAGCCAAAATTACGACGTTGTGGTGCTGGGTAGTGGCCCCGGTGGCTATGTTGCGGCTATTCGGGCGGCACAACTCGGCTTTCGTGTCGCAATTGTGGAGCGGGAGCATCTGGGGGGAATCTGCCTCAACTGGGGCTGTATTCCCACCAAAGCCCTCTTGAAAACCGCAGAAATGCGCGATGCCATGCGTCATGCCGCCGATTTTGGCCTACAGGTGGATAATGTAACAATGGATTTCAAAAAGGTGATTCAGCGCAGCCGAGATATCGCTGGGCAACTGAGTAAAGGCATTGGCTTCCTGATGAAAAAAAACAAGATTACAGTTTTGGAAGGTCATGGGGCTTTTACAGGTGCCAACAAAATACAAGTGGGGGATGAAGAAGTTAGCTTCAAGTACGCGGTTATTGCCACCGGCGCACGGGCTAAAACCATCCCGGGCGTGCTGGAGGCGGATGAAAAAAATATCTGGACCTACAAAACCGCCATGGTGCCGGAAAAGCTGCCAGAAAAGCTGTTGGTTATTGGCGCTGGCGCCATTGGTGTTGAGTTTGCCAGCTTTTACAAAGCGTTAGGGGTAGATGTTACCCTAGTGGAAGCGCAGGAAAGGCTTACCCCCGTTGAGGACACAGAAATTTCTAAAGAATTAGAAAAAGCCCTCAAAAAGAGAGGGTTAAACATACTTACCGGCGCCAAAGTCAGCACCCTCAAAAGTGAAAAAGAGGGGGTGTCGGCGGAAATTAACGGAAAAACGCAAACATTTGATAAAGCGATTCTCGCCATTGGCATTACGGGCAACGTGGAAGACATTGGCCTCGATATTCTGAACATTCGTACCGAAAAGGGGCAGATTACCCCCAACCAGTTTGGCCAAACCAGTGTGCCGAATATTTATGCCATTGGTGATGTGGCAGGCGCCCCGTGGCTGGCGCACAAAGCCAGCCACGAGGGGGTTGTTGCGGCCGAACATATCGCGCAACAGGCTGGGCAGGATATACATCCTCACCCCATGAATCGGGATAATATTCCTGGCTGTACCTACTGTACCCCCCAAATTGGCAGCACAGGCATGACTGAGGCCGAGGCCAAGGCGGCCGGCTATACCATTAAAGTCGGCCAGTATAACTATCAGGCTAACGGCAAAGCATTGGCCATTGGCGAGCCGGATGGCTTCGTGAA
>CAZDNZ010000058.1:0-6933 GCA_964506925.1 uncultured Pseudomonadales bacterium
GCCTTTACCGAAACAAGCTCAACCACTGCAGCACCGCTTGCCACAGATGCTTCGGCAACCTCGTCCACTGATGCGGGAACGGAGCAGGAACAAAAAATGGCTGGCTTTTCAACCTTCCTAGAGAATACATTGCAGCAAAATATGAGCACCCTGCCCGCCAGTACGCAGGAAATTAATGTGAATAAGATTCTAAAGAATTTGAATATTCAAACTATTGCTACCTCTCCTAGCAAGTATGTGCTGATCAATAACCGCCGCTATCATGAGGGAGACATTCTGCGCGTAGCGGTTAAAGTACCCCCCGACGCCCGTACTGTAGAAAAACTGCTGGCCGACTACTTGCCCGACCCTGCCATTGTTGGTAACGAAAGTTTTAAGGCTTATAATGATATAAAACAGGATGTGTTCAAAAAGTTTGTGCGAAATCGAACTTCGCAAAAAAACTACCTGAAGGACTATATGCTGGAAATTGCCATTACCGATATCAACCCTCGCCAGTTCAGCGCAAACATATTGAATAAGAAACATGTTTTGCAACTTTCTCGTATGTAAAGTCTGGCAGCAGCAGCAAGGTGTTATCGGCCCTTTTATGTTGGGGCTGCTGATGACGACTACTGTTCTATCCTATGTATCTATGGAATATGCGCGTCAAAAGGTACTAAAATTACAGGCTGCCAAACAGGAACGCCAGGCATTGGAAGTGCAAGATGCCGCTAAAGCGCTTGAATTTTCCCTACGGCGGGAGGATGCAGCTAACTTTGAATACGGCACCACCGAAGAAGACATCCGCCGCAATATGGCCATGGGTAATGCCCGCATGGATTCGGGCGACCGTTTTGAAGTGACCAGTCGTCGTACCGAAAAGTTATTTGGTTTGGAACAGGAACGCATTGCTATTGCCGCCACAGATGATCCCCTTACCCGCCAACGGATGAATGCTGCCACCTCAGGGCAGGATATCAGTCAGCTGCCAGAGGCGTTACAACAAGGCAACACAGCTATTGCCATTGTGGATACCAGTGCCATCCGCACCCAACAGATAAAAAAGACCCGCGACCGTATGGAAACAATGGCTGGGCAGATGTATCTATTTTTTGGGAATAACTTACGTTTTCCGTCAGATTCTGAGTACGAAAAGCTGGCCGAAAAACTACCATCCAGCAATGTATGGGGCACACCATTCATCTATACACGTATCTCGGAGGAACGTGCCACACTTGAGTTCACAACCCCTTGGCATTACACTCAAACCATCGAGTTAGATATGCGTAAACAATAAAGAGAAAAGAGCAAGCCGTGACAATATTAAATCAGATTTTTCATTTTCAGCGGGGCGCCATTTTTGGCATGGATGCCCGGGTTGCCCTGATTATTGCCAGTATCTTAGCGGCTACTGGCGGGGTTACGATTATGTCTCGCCTTGAGCGGGATAAGGTTGACCAAACCGAACGCCACCTCATTATTCTGCGTGAAGGGATTTTGGATGATTATAGTAACACCCGCCTAACCACCTTTGCGCCCTCACTTGATCCACTATTCCTGAGTGGTATTGTGACCGAAACCAACGCCAAAACCGATGCCTGGGGCAACAACTGGCATTACTATCCGCTAAGCGATACCGTTACCGTTGAAAATACCCGCATTACCATGCAATACGCCGTTTTATTCTCTAGTGGTAAGGATGGAGTTGCCGATTCCAGCCAGCCTTACGATGCAGAAGATTTTGCCAACTGGGAACCCGCCAATGATGATATTGGCATAAAAATTTCCAGCCGCGATGTTGAGCTTGAGCGCCTCGAGGAATACCGCGCCCGTGGGCAACTAATTGTAGATCGGCTCGCTACTTATGAATCTAGTCGCTTTTTAGAAGGGGCTGGTATTTGTGGGGGCAGCGAAGCACCAGAGTGGTGTAACGATTATCAAGGTAAAAATCATACGCAATTCAATTACTATCCGCGTTCGGAACTGGATACGGTGGAAGGTGTGATTTATTATTCTGAAGCATCGGGGAATGAAAATGTTTATATGGCGGGGGATGTCAATGATATGCGCCGATTACTGGCCGATATTGGCCTGCCCACGACCTATGCTGCGGACCCTTGGGGACGGGTGCTCTTCTATGATTCCAACATTACAGATAGAGAAAACCCACCTTTTACCGCTTCCATTTGCTATAGTAGTGTCGGCAGTTGTTTCTAATGATACTGGCATATGCCCTAATGCATTAGCTATTTGTGCTGGCATTGACAAATAAATTATATGAAAAACCTGAGTCACCATCAGCTCTGGCCGTGGGAACAGGCGACTGTACCATTAGATAATCTGCATCCCACCGGCCTACCGCTGGCTGCCCTTTTTTGGGGTTTGCTGGTTGCCCTGTGCCTTTGTTTTTACGGCGCCCATACAGCTGGCATCTATTGGCTCACCATACCCCTCATCGCCCGTCTGGCGGCGTTGGATCTTAGCCTGCGGGTGCTACCGCACATTTACACATTGCCTTTATTACTATTGGGGATTTATGCCAGTGGGCTGCTGGCCCTGTGGGGCATCTTGCTGGCGATATCGCTGTTTGGCTTTACGTGGTTACTCACCCGCTTTTTTCAACCCGGGCAGGCTGTTTGCGGGGGCGGCGATATTATGCTGATTCTGGTACTGGCAGCTTGGTTAGGCCCATTTAGTTTACCGCTGGCATTGCTGGTGGCTGGTGGCACACAAGCGCTGGCTTTGCTGGTCATCCGTTTGCGTCCGTTGCCCTTTGGCCCCGCACTTTTACTCAGCTTTGTTATTTTTTTTATTATTATGAACTTGAGATTTAACTAAAATCCACACCAGCGCGTTGGAGGCGCGTGCTGATATCAGTGCGTAATTGCTGAAAGCTGGTATCTAGTTGTTCAATGGCCGACATCACCTCGTTCACAGAAACACTGGTATCCTGCGTGGCGGCTTCGATGCCTTCCATGTTCTGGTTTACCTGATTTACCTCGTGCACAGTTTGATTGATGCGCTGGGAAATCTCGTTCGTAGCCGCGCTTTGCTGCTGTACAGCCGTAACCACCGCGCTGGCATTTTCGCGAACTTGATCTATATTCGTTCGGATGGCCTCCATCGCTGTGGCGGCCTCGGTACTAATGCCCTGCATATTGCCAATTTGATCATGAATACTACTGGTGGCCTTGATGGTGTTATCCGCCAGTTTTTTCACTTCATCCGCCACCACAGCAAAGCCGCGCCCAGCCTCACCCGCACGTGCTGCCTCTATGGAGGCATTCAGCGCCAATAGGTTGGTTTGGTCGGCAATATCGGTAATCAGTTTGAGTACATCTGCAATTTCATTGGAGGCTGTGCCTAAGCGGGTCACCACGTCGGACGTGGCGTCGGCTTTATCCAAGGAAGCCTGAACCTGAGCATCGGTTTGCTCAACACTGCGGTTAATTTCCTCAATAGAGGCATCCATTTCTTCCACCGCAGCCGCAACCGAATTGGTATTATCTGCTGCATTCTGGGCATTACCACGCACCACAACGCTTTGCTGGCTGGTCTCTTCCGAAGCAGCCACCACGCCCTGTACAGCCGCCCGAATATTATCGGACATTTGCCCCACCTGTTGCACCATGCGGCCAAGCTGATCGGTTAACATACCAATCGGCCGCATTGCTGCCGCTTTGGCCCAATACGCCATGGCCATGACCATCAGCAGGCACACCAGCATAAAGCCAGCAATAAAATACTGTAGGCTGGTAATGGACGCCATCATCTCGCTCACTTCGATCTCGGAGATTACAAAATAATTTAACCCGGGAATATCCAGCGGAGCATAGCGCGCCTGCACTGTGGCACCTGTATAATTTGTCCCTTGCATCATGCCGGGGGCTGTGGCGTTACGTGCGGTTTCTGCCACTGAGCCCGTCAGTTGCAGGCCCAGCGTATTTTCTTCTGTCAGGGGGCTGTTACTGTTCATTTGGCCGCTGGCATTCATCAGGTAGCTTTGCAGCGATTTTGGGGCATCTGTTTGAACATCCTTTGTCCCGGCCATAATGGCGTTAATGGCATCCACTGGCATTTGAAACACCACCGCCCCCAACAGTTTATTATCCTTAAATACCGGCGAGGCAATGAACGACGCCGGCGCCGCGTAGGACGGGGCATAGGGCTCAAAATCCTTAATGGCAATAAAATTCTGATCCGTGGCATTCAGGGCGGCACGCGCGACCTGCCCAAAGTTGGTTTGGGCATAGGGGCCAGTTTTTAAGCTGGTGCCAAAATCTACTTCCTTAAACACACTATAAATGATGCGGCCATTGGCGGGCTCAATCAGAAAAATATCGTAGTAGCCAAATGTACGCAAATACTGCCGCACGACAGGGTGATACTTACCATGCAGGCTACTGTATAGGCTGCCGTCCGACGCGGTATCTAAGTTCTCCTTGGCGCCAATTTCGTGCGGGTTATCGCTAATATACAAGTGTTGCATGCGCTTGGCGGTGGCATCTAGCTTTTGCCAGCTCTGCATATCTTGCTGGGTGGCGCCGGGGGTATTCTCTAGCTGATACTCATACCGAGCCCGCAGCTTGGCCGCATTATAATCGTTCACAATGCTGGTGTTCATTGTTATGGCATCGACGGCCATATTAAAGTCTGTCAGCGCTTGGCGCACCATGTGGCTATTACTAAATGTAAGCATTTGCCCACGAATAATACTAAAGTAATCTTCAATTTGTGCTTGTTTACCCTGATTGATGGCCACAAGTTTATCTGTGGTTATATCCTCCGCCAGATTTGACGCCTGATAGGTCGTAAACACACCCACCAACAACATGGGCACAAGACCAACCATCAAAAATGAAACCAGCAATTTGTAACGTAACGACATATTTTTCTCTTTTAAAAAAGCTAGCCAAACCACCGCCAAATATCAAGCTGCGCCTGTATTTTTTTCGATTGCTTGACTAAAAAACCCTACAACACCACCAATTCGGCCTGCAGTGCGCCGGCAGCTTTAATATTTTGTAGGATGGATATCACATCGCGCGGGCGGACACCCAAGGCATTGAGCCCCTTGACCAAATCAGCGAGGCTTGCACCACCATCCAGCAGGCGAAAGCGCCCTTTTTCCGGATCTTGCTCTTCTTCTACCTTAATAATGGTTTCCGGATTTTGCACCCGTTCTCCGGCAAAATTGAACATAACGGGCGGAGTGATGGTGCGTTCTTCCACCTTTATCGTAATATTAGCGTGAGAAATAGCCACGTTGGCAATCCGGACGTCTTGCCCCATCACAATGGTACCGGTTTTTTCGTCTATTACCACCCGAGCCCGAGTGGAGGGGCGCACGTGCAGGTTTCCAATTTTTTCCATCGCAATCGTTGGGTTTTCCTGAAAAGCCGTAGGTAGTGCAATGCTAATTGTGCCATTATCTTTTGCTGTGGCCATTTCCCGCTTAAAGTGATGGTTAATGGCCTTAGCCATGCGTATAGCGGTCGTGAAATCTGGTTCTTTCAGGGTTAGGCTTAGGCTTTTACCAAGCTGCGCCAGCTCGAAGCCGGTTTCGCGCTCGATGGTGGCGCCATCCGCAATGCGCCCCACGGTGGGGTGATTACGCTCCACACGGCCATTTTCCCCCTCTACCACAAAGCCGCCCACCACAACCGAACCCTGTGCCACCGCATAGGTTTCGCCATCGGCTGCGGCCAGCGGCGTCGCCAGCAACATGCCACCTTGCAGAGAGGCTGCATCCCCCAAGCTGGATACGGTTACATCAAGTTCAGTCCCCTGACGCGCAAGGGAGGGCATTTCGGCTGTCACCATAACGGCGGCCACGTTTTTGGTTTTTAGTTGTGCGGCCACATCGCGCGCGTTCACACCCATTTTTTGCAGCATATTCACCAACGTCTGGCGGGTAAAGGGAATACTGTTAGCAGAATCGCCGGTACCGGCCAGCCCTACTATTAGGCCATATCCCATCAGCACGTTCTTCCGCACCCCCTCAAAATTGGCAATATCCTGTATGCGGACAACCGGGCCACCGTTAGCAGCCTGTGCCGGCGGCAACCACCCTGCTACCAGACACATAATAAAGATAAGCGCTTTCATATTTTTCTTTCTTTTCGCGTGATTAACATTAGCAAAGCATATTTTGTGCCAACTTGAGAAAAAAATCGTTACATTTTTTTGTTAATAAGGACATATTTTAATGCATCGTATTTTTGGCACGCTTTATGCTTTTATTGGATAAAACCAAGAAAGGCGTTTTATTCCATATGACAGACCTTGCTGCTGCCCTTAGTCACCGCATGAATCATCTGATTGCTCGGCAGGGAGTTATTTCCGGGAATATCGCCAATGCCGATACACCCGGCTATAATGCGCGCGATTTACAATTTCAGCCACTTGTGCAGCGTGGTGGGCAAACAGGTGCCTTGTCGCTGGCGCGCACCCACGGTAGCCACTTGGATTTTGCCAATACGCCCGGCAACCCCGGCAAACAGCTGGAAAGTAACGGGCGGCTGACTTGGAATAAAAATGGCGTACAACTCGATAACGAAATGATGAAACTGAATGATGTGCAGCTAAATTACGGCTACATCACTAATTTATACAGCAAGCACGCATCTTTGCAGCGGCTGGCGTTAGGGCGTAATCAATAAAACCACATAAAACAGGAATAACACTATGGATTTAATGAAAGCCATCCATGTTTCCAACAGCGGATTACAGGCACAGAGCACACGTATTCGCATGATTAGCGAAAACATTGCCAACGCCAATAGTGTCATTACGGAAGACACTGTTAACCCCTATCGGCGCAAGGAAATTTTATTCCGTGCCGCGCTGGACAGAAACACGGGCATGACCAGTGTGGAAGTAGCAAACATCAGGGCAGATACCAAAACCCCCTTTAACCAAACGTTTGATCCTGCTCACCCTCTGGCAAAC
>CAZDNZ010000059.1:0-6929 GCA_964506925.1 uncultured Pseudomonadales bacterium
TTGGTTGATTGTCTTTTTGGGCGGCTATTTGCTCCAGCTCTTCTAAGCGAAAAGTGAGGTCGTTTGTCAGCATATCCAGCTTTTGCGATAATACATTCAGGGTTTGCCCCACCTCTTCTACTTTACCGAACAGCTGATTACTTTCGCGCTCAATTTCCTGAATACGGATTTCGTGGTCGGACACACGGTCCGCCTGATTGCTGGTGTCGGTAGCAAATATTTTTTCTTCCAACGCGGCCAAGCGTTGTTCTAAACGTTCCAAACGAGCAGTAAGATCCTGCGTATTTACATAAGCCATCTGGCTATAGCTAACGGGTATCCACAAGGTGAGCAGTAGGCACGTGAAAAGGTATAGGTGTCGCATGGTTTTTCCGTTCCTTATCTTCTTACCCCTGTTATACGCACCTACAGGCAAAAATGCAAAAAGTTTCATAACTTGTTTATTGCACAGCAGCTGCCGCCAAAAAAAGAACCCCGGGCACTGTGGCACCGGGGTTCGTTTTTTTCATTACCAGATTTACTGGTTGAACTTAATCACCGCACGACGGTTTTCGGCCCATGCCTGCGGGTTGTGTGCAGGGTTAGCTGGACGTTCCTTACCGTAGGAAATTGTCGTCATGTTGGCATTTACCCCAAGACTTTCAAGGTAGTTTTTAACCGCAACAGCACGACGATCGCCAAGTGCCAAGTTGTATTCACGGGTGCCACGCTCATCCGCATGGCCTTCTATTGTGGCACGGTTAATATTGTTTTGATCCATATACTTCGCCATTGTGCGAAGTGTGGCTTGTGCTTTTGGCGTCAGGGCTGAAGAATCGAATGCAAAGCGAACACGATCTGTATCTAGGTTAACAACTTGTTCTTTAGCCAGCTCCTGAGAATCGGCTTTTTGCATTTCGTAGCTGCTTGCGCTATCTGACTGTGCTTGGCTACCTGCGGCAGAAGCATCGTAAGCAGATTCTACTGGTTGTGGTGCCACATCTAGGTCGGGGGCATCTATGCATGAGCATGCACCAACAGTTGCCAAGGCAGCGACAGATGCAAACTTTGTGAAAACAGACATTGTCATGAGTTTTCCTTTCTTAGGTTACTTAAACTTATATTCCTTAACAGGACTTGTGGCAACATACGCTGCACCTCGTTTCATTGCAAGCATATTTTGTATGCTAACACCAAAAAAGATAACAGCGTATGGTAGGCGTATCACTTTTTGATTATTTTGGTATTTATTGGCTTTGACAGTTTTGCCATTATTCTCCTTGCATCAAGCTAAAACCAGGCTCGCCATCGAAGGTAAATAAATTTTCAACCTTGGTCCAACTTAACCCTAGGCTCTCAAAACTTGCCAACACCCGCCTGATATCGGCCTGTGTTACCTCTCCTTCCTGACCGGTAAAACGGCAGCGCCAGTGATCGGTGACAGCCATCGAACCTGAACTTTTAGGATACATAAGCAACCCACGCAAAGAAATACCAAATAAGCTGAGGCGTGCAGTGCCTGCTTGCTCAACTTTTTTTCCAAGCACCTGTGGGTCCGTCTCTGGCCAATCCACATAAATATCTACACCTAGCAAGCGTTTTACTCGATGCGTACGCCGGGTTTTGATGGGTTCTGGCATGACCAGCTTATCATCCGACTGCGTTAAAAACGCTGGCAGCTTGGTTGGCTTTTGGCCTAAGCGCGCAATAACAGCTTCGCTAAATGCCTTGGTCCCCACCGCCTTGCTCATATCTAGGGCAAAATCCCCTGTATGCAATCCATCCTCGATGGTTCGTAGCCAGGCATTGCCTATTTTAGTCGCAACATCGGTTTGGCCGATACTTTCCAACATCAAAATGGCAGCATTGAGCAACCCAGACGGATTTGCCACCCCCTGCCCCGCAATATCTGGCGCACTACCGTGCACAGCTTCGTACATGGCATATTTTTGCCCCACATTCACACTACCAGCCAAGCCAACACTGCCTGATATTTGGCTCGCAATGTCGGAGACAATATCGCCGTATAAATTAAGGGTCACCACCACATCAAACCGCTCAGGCGTATCGGCCACGCGCGCCATGCCAATATCTACAATCAGAACTTCTTTCTCAATATCTGGATATTCAGCGCCCACCTGAACAAATGTTTTATGGAACAGACCATCCGTGATTTTCATGATGTTATCTTTAACCAAAGCGGTCACTTTTTTGCGTTTTTGAACCCGCGCCAGCTCAAACGCGTAACGGATAATCATTTCTGTACCAGTTCGAGATACAAACTTAACACTGTGGCAGGTGTTCAAGGTTTGGCGGTATTCAATCCCGGCATATAAATCCTCGGCGTTTTCCCGCACAATCACCATATCCACCTTGTTGTGCTTGGATCGGACAAATGGCTCAAACGTGCGAACTGTGCGCACATTCGCAAACATATCCAACGTTTTACGCAAGGTGACATTCACACTTTTATAGCCCCCACCTTGGGGCGTGGTAATCGGGGCCTTCAAAATAATCCCGGTACGTTGAATGCTGGCAAAGGCCTCAGGCGGCACACCGTTCATAATGCCTGCTTTAAAGGCCTTTTCGCCCAGCGTTACAAACTCTGGATCTAACTGGGCACCAGCGGCAGATAAAATAGCCAGCGTAGCATCCATAATCTCGGGGCCGATGCCATCTCCTTGGGCAACTGTAATCGGTACTTTTTTGACAGGCTTGGCGGGCATTACTAATCTTTCTTTTTATTATGAGGTGTATGCTAACGCTTTCTGGTGTTCATGGCTATACCAAAAATTTTGAACCCCGCATTTTGAAAAATTATGTGCGGGTTATGTGCGGGTATTGCGTCGCTGCTTCATAATAAAATACAAATTACGCGTATAAACGCCCAAGCCCATCAGCTGGCCGATAATAAAAACAGGATCCAGCCGGTAAATGGCATAACTCAGGGTAATGAGGGCACCACCAATAGAAAAATACCAAAAGGTAATGGGAATAACACTCTCGCCTGCTTTCTCGCTGGCCAGCCATTGAATCAGAAAACGCCCAAAAAACATGAGCTGACCCGCCAGCCCAATGGTTACCCAGATTGTTTCCCCGGAAAAAGTAAGCATTTTTTAATCTCCTACAACTCGCGGGCACAGACCTGATGCCATTTTTGCTGACGCCGCAACAGCCACCAAACACCGTACAGATCGGCAATGCCTACAGCCAACCTATCCCAAATACCATACTTGGAAACTCCATGCTGACGTGGGCGATCGATAACATCTATATGCGCCACCTGCCAACCAGCAGCGTTGGTGAGGGCAGGCAAAAAGCGGTGCATAGTTTCAAAATAAGCAAAATCCAGAAAGACCTCCCGCCGAATCGCCTTCAGGCCACAGGCTGTATCCCGGGTATTATCCCCAAGCAGCCAGCCACGCACAGCATTTGCAATTTTAGAAGCATAGCGCTTCAAAATGCCGTCCTTTCCCCGTTTTAGGCGCTGGCCAGCGACCAAACCAATCTGTTCATTTTCCAATAAAGTTTCCAGCATGGCGGGTAAATAATGGGGGTCATTCTGCCCATCAGCATCCAGCATCAAGCACACCTCATGCTTAGCCGCGCGGGCGGCCGTAAATAAGGCAGCGCTTTTACCGCCAGCTGTATTATGTTGAAGTAAGCGAATGTTTGGCATTTCCGCCTGCAGCCTTTGAACTTCTGCAGCTGTTTCATCCGTGCTGGCATCATCCACCACAATAATTTCACACGCATAATGCACCATTGTGCGGCTAATTTCTGGTAGTAACAGGCTGAGATTACCCGCTTCATTCTGGGCAGGCATCAAAATGCTTACAGCAGGCTTGGTTAGGCGCGGCATCAGTTATTCTCCTGTGGCATCATTGTATAAACATGGAGGTGTATTTTGTCGCCGCCGCCAAAATTAAAACCCTTCACAGTTCCCAGCTGGACGGGCTGCCGCGCGCTTTTTGCCAATGTTTCCAAAAATATAGGCTGCTGCTGCTCATCCACAAAAGCCAATGCACAACGCGAGCCAACAAGTTTTTCCGCCGCCGCAGCACCACCAAGGCGTTGTAGGCGGGTATCGGTCGCGAATACGAAAGAAGGTTCTAAATAGGTTGCTGTCACCAATTCAGGCGCAGTACAGCCCTGAAACTGATGATAATACGCCGCCGCCTGTTGGGATGGCCATAAATAGCTTACCCGCGCCATGGTGGGGTAAAAACCGGCTGCCAAGGCAAAGCCGGCCGTAAATAAGGCAAAAATGCTGATAAAAGCAAATCGGTAACGCAAACTTTGCCACGCTATTATGGCGGAAATCAGGGCTAATCCGCCTGCCAAAACAGCATGCCAAGGTAATGTATTTTCAAAATGCAGGCTCGCGCCACCGGCTGCCATAATCATCAGCAGCGGTACACTTAATAGCAGCCCCACCAAAACCATGCTGGCGTTACTAAGGCGGCTTTG
This sequence comes from uncultured Pseudomonadales bacterium, assembly GCA_964506925.1. Lineage (GTDB taxonomy): Bacteria > Pseudomonadota > Alphaproteobacteria > UBA2136 > JAPPOO01 > CAZDNZ01. The sequence continues at coordinate 4,450 of CAZDNZ010000059.1, forward strand.
GTTGCGGTTTACATGCCATGCCCAGGCAGCAGCCATCGCTAAAGCCGGGTAAACGGGGAGCACATAATGGGGCAGTTTGGTGGATATAACTTCAAAAATCAGCCAAGTAGGTAACAGCCAGCTTAACATAAAAATACAAATTGGCCGCCGCCGCTCGCGCCAGAGGGTGGGCAGCATGAGGAAAAAAAGCAGAGACATTGGCCACGCTGTCAGTGGAAAAACCGCCAGATAACTACCTGGCGGCGCACCATGACTTTCCTGCGCCGTTGCGACCTTGCCTAATAAATCCTGCCCTAAAGAAGCCGACCAAAACGCGCCATCACTTAAAACTGTAATGGCTACATACCACGGCAGCACCAGCGCCAAGGCCAGCGGTATGCCCAATAACGGACGCAAAGCCAACAACCAGCGCACACGCTTGGTGAATAACATCAGTAACAAAACAGTGCCGCCCACCACCATAAGCCCCAGCGGCCCTTTGATCAGCATCGATGCTGCCAGCGCCCCCCAGAACAATAAGGCATCCGCCAGTGACAATGGCCGATACGGTATGCCCCCTGCCCGACCAATTGTGCCCGTATAAAGCTTCGCCAGCACCCATTGCATCGCCAGAATACACAGCAGCAACACCGCATCTGTTTTAGCCATGCGGGCTTCTACCCCCAGTAAAATAGTCGTGGCCAGTAACAAACCTGCCAGCAAAGCTGAGCCAGCGCCCATAAACTGACGGGCGATCAATGTTGTGAGTAAAACCGTGCCCACCGCGGCAAACAATGAAGGTAACCGATAAACCCAGATATGCTTCTGCGCTTCCCACCAGCTGGCCAAATGTGCCGTGCCGGCTTGTAACCAGTAAATACCCACAGGCTTTTTATAGCGCGGCTCATCCTGCAAGCGGATGTCCACATAATCCCCGGTTTGCTGCATCTGATACGAAGCCTGCCCATAGCGGGATTCATCCCGATCAAAGGGGGGTAACGTAAAAAACCCAGGTAAAAATAGCACAAAAGCCAGCAACGCCAATAGCAGCAACTGCTTATAAAGAGGCAACGCCGCCCATGTTTCAAGCTTCTGATCTAGAGCGTGCAATTGGCGGTTAAATGTCATGGAAACCTGTTGTTTATTCTGCTTGGCATCTAACCGCAAATGCTGGGTGTGTGTCAAGCGCTGGTGGTTGCTGAAAAAGCCTAACTGTTTTAGAGTTGTATTTATACTTAGAAATTTAAATGAAAGTTATTTGTTATGCCTCATGTTATTTTTATTACTGGCTCTGCACGCGGGATAGGTGCAGCCACAGCTAAACTGGCGAAAAGCCGTGGCTGGCAGCCTATTTTACACGGCCGCACAGACTCTGATCATCTTCGGGAATTGGCCGCAAACTTAAACGCCCCCTACTACGCGGCTGACGTCTCCGATCCGCATGCTATCAAGGAAGCTATTCAAGATGCGCACAGTAAGCTGGGGCGGCTTGACGCTTTGGTCAATTGTGCGGGGACAGTCATCCCCAAATCATTCCTTGAGATAGCGCCTGAGGATTGGGAGCAAGAATATCACCTTAATGTTTTAGGCACAGCTTACGCCTGCCAAGGAGCAATACCTCTCATGCAGAAGCAAGCGAACGGTGGGCGCATCGTTAATATTTCGTCCATACGTGGTTTGTCTCCAACCATTTCTGAACGCACACTTTGCTATTCTATGACCAAGGCAGCTGTTAATGCTCTCACGGAGGCTCTGGCAAAGGAATTCGCCCCTCAGATTGCTGTCAATGCAGTTGCACCAGGTTTTACACAAACCGATATGGCGGAAAGATGGAATGATAAGGTGTGGTCTCAGGTTAAAAGTGCCCTCGCAGAGCGACCTGCTCAGCCCGCAGAAATTGCTCAGGCCATTTTATTCCTGGCAAGCACAGAAGCGAGCTTTATCACAGGCCAAACTTTGCTGGTAGATGGTGGATATACTATGGCGGGTAAATAAGTGTGGCTGAGTTATTTGACCTTTATCAGGCCTACTTGCAAGACGTAATGTTGATGCAACTGGCTACCTGCCGCGATGGCCAGCCGTGGTTATGTAATGTGTGGTTTGTTGCGGATGAAGAAGACAATATATATTGGATGTCGCTGCAATCCAGGCGGCATAGCGCAGAATTGACTGATAACCCCCATGTAGCAGCGACGTTTCACAAATGGTATGCAGGCGGTTTTGGGGAGAAAGGACAAGCTTTGGTCATGTCCGGACATGCAACGCTGGTGCCACAGGTTGACATTGAGCGCGTGTATAATCTGTACGTGGCGCGCCACCCGCATTTACAAAATGTGCAAACTTGCAAAGACTTTGCTGATGGCAGCGGCGCGCATGTTTTCTATCAACTAACCCCCACAGAAATTGTTTGGTGGGATGAGATTAATTTTCCGGAGCAGTCTCGTCGGGTTGTATTGCCTTGAAGTATTACCCCACCTGCTCGGCTTTGCGCCAGATAGCAT
>CAZDNZ010000060.1:0-6851 GCA_964506925.1 uncultured Pseudomonadales bacterium
GCCGTATTTTTCTCCACGCTAACGCGGTTACGGCCGTTGTTTTTGGCGTGGTAAAGCTGTTTATCTGCCCGCCGGATAAGCTCATTCGCGCTGGTGTCTGCGGCTTGATCCGATTCTGCCAGCCCTAGGCTAATCGTGCAGGTATATGGTGTGGCTGCAAAGAATGTTTCTATGCGCTGGCGCAGACGTTCGCAGAAGGTGAGGCCACCAGTTCGGTTTACACCAATCAGCAGCACGGCAAATTCCTCGCCCCCATAGCGGGCCGGCAGGTCGGTCGTCCGCGTTTGTTCCCGCAGAATATCGGCCACCTGTACCAGCACAGCATCGCCATCCGCATGGCCAAAGGTATCGTTCAGGTTTTTAAAGTGGTCAATATCCAGCAATACCAGCGAGAGCAAACCACCATAACGATGTTGGCGGGATAGCTCCTCCTGCAGGCGGTTCCAGAAGGCTTTCTTATCCATTAGCCCGGTTAGGCCATCGTGGGTGGCACCATTGGCCAGCATCCGCAATTTTTGTTCTTCAATGAGTGACAGGCTTTTAAGTACGCCTGCCTTGTTGGTTAAAAAATCGTGGGCGCTGACGGCAATGCCGGGATCTCGGTTGAGCTCTTTAGATAAGACCTCGCGGTGACGACAAATTTCGCCCCAGATTGTCCGCGCTTGGCGGCTGGGAAAAGCCTTGTGGGTTAGGGCATAGAGCATATCTGAAAACAGGCCTTCGCCCCGTTCCTGCCGGAGTTTTTCCAGAATCGCTTCTTCCCGCGCATTCAGCTCGCGGTCGCCAGCCAAGGCGGCAATAATCCGCATATCCAGCTGCTGGGTGGGGATGATATCGTTTATATCTTCTTGGGGGGGCGTTACAAGTGTATTCATAATTTTATTATTACCATAAAAACGAAAATTTGTGCCTGTTTTCATAAGTTATGAGGATGAAAAAATATCGTGCGCATACTGGCATGTCGTTTCGGGCATTTTTGGCGGGGTGGCTCGTGGGGAGCGCCGTTCTGGTGGGGGCGTTGATTGCTTGGCAATGGTCGGCCGATATTCTGGGGATGATGCGGGCAGCTGCCGCCACGCCTCCGGCAACGCATGCCCAGAAAAAACTCCTGAATATAGAGCCATTACCCACCTATACACCCCAACAAATCGCATGGCATCAGCGGGCAGAGGCGACTCATAACCCCCAAAAAGAAGATACGGTGCAGCTAACCCGCCGGGTGGTGCGGACGTTGGTGCTGGATGAGGTATCGTCTTTTGTGCGGCGGGCGGCTTTGGTGGGGGATGTGGTGAAACACGTGGCAACGGAGTAGATGCCGACTAAGGTGTATCTGTAAGTGTGAGCATCACCGGAATATGGTCGGAAGGTTGTTGCTTTTTGCGCTCCAGCCGGTGGTGTGCCACCGCTTGTACGCGCGGGTGCAGGGGCGGCGTGGCATACAGCATATCAATGCGCATACCACGGTTTTTTTGGAAAGCCAGTTGCCGATAATCCCACCAGCTGAAAATACCCGCTTGATCCGAAACGAGGCGGAAGGTATCGGCTAGCCCCCAGTTTTCCAGTTGTGCCAGCCATGCATGTTCTTCTGCGGTAAACATGGTGTCGCCACGCCGTTTGCCGGGATCATCCACATCCCGCTCATCGTGGGCAATGTTCATATCCCCACATAAAATCAGCGGGGTATCTGGGGTAAATTGAGTATGCAAATAGTGATGTAGTGCCGCATACATCTGCCGTTTGTACTCAAACTTTTCAGATCCAACCTCGCTGCCCTGCGGCATATACACGTTAATAATGATGATATTGTTGATCGTGGTGGTAAGCACCCGCGCTTGCTGATTTATCTCCGCTTGGGGCAGGCCTTTTACCACATCCGTTATGGGATTGCGGCTGATGGTGGCGACACCGTTATAGCTTTTTTGGCCGTGCATGGCGATGTGCAGGCCGCGTTCGGTAAAGGGGGCGCTGGGGAAATTTTCATCTAGCACCTTGGTTTCCTGCAGGCAGAGCACATCTGGCTGATGTGCATCCCACCAGTTTAGAACGTGATCGAGGCGGGTCCGCAGGGAGTTAACGTTCCAAGTGGCAATGTGCATATATTAACCTATTTTTAATTTCGTTAATTTTTATCTCATTGTGGTGGGGCTGGCAAGGGTGTGGCTTTTACGCCCGATCGTTGGCCATGAAATTCAGTGCTGGTGGGTGCTGTGGCTTAATGTGCTGCATAGTTTATGTACTAGCTTAAATAATGGGAGGCGCTATGCCTGAGCAAAATACCGCGCAAAATAATTTAGCCACCTTGGGGCAGCCCCCTCGGTTGCCTGCTTTTATTTGGGCCTATTACCAGCGGCCAGAAACTGTATGGTGGTTGCTGCTCAACTTGCTGAGTGTGCTGGTGATAAGTTTTGGTCTGGTCTATTTTGCCTCCTTGGTTGAGCAGATTACCGAACTGGCCACGCGCGAGAGTTTACCCAAAATGCAGGATGTTGCCAGGTTGCTGATGAATGTAGGCGGCATGGCACTGTTGCTGGTGGCCGCCAATGCGCTGGCCTTTTTAGGGTGGCGCAATGGGCGGGTGCCGTTTGAATTGAATATGAAGGCCGATTTGTTCCGGCGGGTACAGCACCACTCGCACACCTATTTTTTACATAATCCTTCTGGCAGTGTGGCGCAAAAAGTGAACGATGTGCCATGGCACAGCGTATTATTGGTGGATGCGGTGCAATGGTGGGTAATGCCTCCGGCGGGGTTGCTGGTATTTTCAACTATATTTTTGTGGCAAGCGCACTGGCTGTTGGGGGTGATTACTTTGGTATGGGTTGTGGTTTTTTTGGTTGTTATGATTCCTGTTTCCCGAAAAATTGGGCGCTTGGTCAACCGGCGGGCATACGAAAAAGGGCGGGTATCCGGGGTGATTGTGGATAATCTGATCAACAACCAGATCGTCCGCCTGTTTGGTGACAAAGCGTTTGAGTATTCGTATCTGGAGACTGTCCTCGCGGGTGAGCGTGCTGCGCAGTACCGGCAATTTACGTGGATGACATGGTCTGCCTTATTACGTAGCGCGATGGTTTATGGCTATATTTTTGGGTTGCTGGGGTGCAGTTTATGGTTTTATACCACGGACTATATGTCGGCTGGCTTGGTGGCCGTGGGGCTAACGCTGGGGCTGATGGTGGCGAGCCAGGCCGAAAATTTATCGGAAGGCATTGAGCGCGCTGCCGATTTTTCGGGCCATATTACCGATGGCCTAAGCCTGATTTTTCAACCGATTGATGTGCAGGATAAGCCAGAAGCGCCCGCATTAAACGTCCAAGCCGGCGAGATTATGTTTAACAAGGTTTCTTTCGCCTATAATAAAAACAAGCCGGTGTTTGATGAAATGGAGCTCCATATTCCTGCCGGCCAAAAGGTGGGCGTTATTGGCCACTCTGGCAGCGGTAAAAGCACATTTATCAGCCTGTTACTGCGGTTTTACGATGTAGATAATCAGGAAATCTTAATCGATCGCCAGAATATTGGGCAAGTCACACAGGATAGTCTGCGCCAGAATATTGCAGTTATTCCGCAAGATACCCACCTGTTTCACCGCAGCCTGCTGGAAAATATCCGCTATGGCCGGCTGGATGCCACTGATGATGAGGTGATAGATGCGGCCAAAAAAGCCTACTGCCACGATTTTGTCTTGCAATTGCCAGATGGCTACGCAACGCAGGTGGGCGAGCGGGGCATGAAGCTTTCGGGTGGTCAGCGCCAACGGATTGCTATTGCCCGCGCCATTCTGAAAAATGCCCCCATTCTGATTCTGGACGAGGCCACCAGCGCACTGGATTCTGAATCCGAGCAGCTAATTCAAAATGCCCTGCGCGAGGCCATGCAGGGTAAAACCGTGATTGCGGTGGCGCATCGGTTATCCACTGTCTCTCATCTGGATCGGATTCTGGTGTTTGAAAATGGCCAGATTGTGGAAGACGGCGACCATCATACCTTGCTGGCAGCACAAGGCACTTATGCTCTCATGTGGCGCAAACAATCGGGCGGATTTTTGGGGTAAGCGGTTTGGTTATTTTTTAGTGTTGGCAATGATAACAGATTCTGGTAGAAGCAACTTAATTGTATTCAATGTAAGGATAATATCATGGCTGCTCAAGTATCTGACACGATTTATGCTGAGTGTTTGTCTCGTTGGGATGAGTATAGGGGTAACCTTTCCTTTCCTGCCTTTATGATGATGATGACTTTCTTTGAGCAGCAGCAGCCGAAAGATCCTGAATATGCTGGCTTTAGACTTGTCTTAAAGGGCGAAGGCATTGAGGTACGCCAAGTTGGCGATGATCATGCTGAACTGACTTCAATACAAAGTGAACGAGATTTCTACCAAAATATGCTTCAAAACGTTGATTCAATAACTGAAGCTGAATTTACTAATTGGCAGGTACAGCGTATGGCTGAAATAACAGAGCAGATTGAGGCGAGGACGCGCATGTTAGAAGTGGTTGGGCCACTCCAAGAATTTTTAACAGCAAATCCCCCTCCTGCAGACAGTGGCTCAGATTTACATGTGGCGCATGAAGCCTGTGTGGAGATGCTAATCGGTGCTGGTGAAAGGCTGACAAACTTAGTTAGGCTGCGTCAGGAACAAGAACGGATTTTTGCGATGACGCCTGTAAGTTTTCTTGAAGAAAAAATAGCGTCGTTGGAAAAGGAAGTGGAGCAAATTAAACAGCGAGCGTTAGCGCGTAAAGAGATGGAAGACAGGGTAGCAGCATATATGGCAGCATTGGAAGAATATATGCTAGCTATGCCCGAGGCGGATTTATCTGAAATAGAGTAAAGCCTGTGTAGCTCCGGCTCGTAGCATTTGCAAACAACTATAGTTGCGTAAAAGAACAAAACAGCCTTAAATACCCTCCAAAGGAGGCTTATGCATGGATATCATCTTTGTGGTGGATCAGCTGAATGTCGGGGGGATTGCCACCAGCCATTTGCGCTGGGCTAAAGCGCTGGTAGATGAAGGCTATAAAGTGGCTATTTTCTGCCAGAAACAAGCGGGTAATTATCTGCCCCAAGTACCGCCAGAAGTGCAGCTGGAGGTGGCAGATGCCCCCCGCGCATTCTTTGCCAGCTGGCGGTTGTACCGATTTTTGCGGCAATATCCGCAAGCGGTGGTGATTGCCAGTGCCTATACATCCGCATATGTGCATTTTTTAAAACCACGCCAGATGAAAAACTGGCTGATTATGCCCAATTCCCCCATGGCCGATGGGTCGCTGGCGGTGGCGCATGGTCGGGCATCTCGGTTTAGTATTATTCGGTATTTGTACCGTTATGCGGTGCAACGGGCCAATTTGGTAAGTGCCGTTAGCCACGGGGCGGCGCGCGAGGTGGAAACATGGGCGCAGCTTCCGCCTAACAGTGTGCACACCCTGTATAACCCGGCTTACACCCCTGCGTTTGCCCATGCAGGGGATAATCCCCCACCGCACCCGTGGCTGGCCGATAAGCAACTGCGCACTTTTGTGACGTGTGGCCGATTGGCGCTAACAAAGAATTATCCGCACCTGATCCGTGCTTTCCACCGAGCTTACCTGCAAAACCAAAACTTGCGCCTGCTGATACTTGGTGAGGGGGAATATCGGACAGAGCTGGAGCAGCTGATTCAAACGCTGTTTCAAGCGCAATCTTCCTCGGCACCACCCCCGGTGGCATTAGTGGGGAATCAGCCCCAGCCCGGCGATTATATGGCCCATGCGGCGGCGTTTGTAAGTTCATCGCAGGTGGAAGGCTTTGGTAACGTGATTGTCGAAGCCTTGGCCACCGGTGTGCCCGTTATCGCTACCGATGCCCCCCATGGCCCGCAGGAAATTTTGGCACAGGGCGCCTATGGCGTTATTGTGCCAAGGTATGACGAGGCAGCATTGGCCGCAGCCTTGAGCGCACAAACATATCCCAGTACGCCAGCCGCGCGCCAGCAGCGTGCGCAGGAATTTAGCGCTGCTGCCCTATTCCCCAACTTTTTGGCACAATACAACACACTGTTGGCGCAAAAATGATCGCAGGCAATAAAGCGATGAGGCCCCAAAAGTTGAGCATCTGTTTAGCGGGGGCGGCCCCGTGGTATGCCCAGTTGCGCCAGCGGGTGCAGCACATGCCCCAGATGGCGCTGGTGGCGGCTGCCGCCGACAGTGATGTGCTGGTGTGCCCCCATGCGCCCCATGCGGCCGCGGCGGAAGCTGCGGCGCAGCGGTATGGTCTGCTTTTTTTTGATGTGGATGAAAATTTTGGGTTAACTGAAGTGCTGAAGCGGCAACCTGTAACCACCGTGCGGCTGTGGCACCAACCCCCCAACGCCGCCGCCGTTTGTGTGGGCGAGAGTACAACATCCACGCGGCATTTATGGTCGCGCAACCGAGATCATGCTTTGGAAAAAGCGGTATCCCTGCTGATAAAAGCATTGCAAAACCTGCAACGTGGCACGCCGCTAGCGGTGTTGACGCAGGCTGTGCAGCAAACCTATCCTGCGCATCAGCAGATAACATTGGCTCAGCGTGGCCAGTATGCTGGGGTGGTGGCGCGGTGGTTGTTCATGCGACTGCGGGATAAGTTTTGGCACAAGCTGGGCTGGCAGGCAAATGTGTGGCAGTTGCATGTAACGGCTGATGTCATGACTGACCTCATGGCGCCCTCGGCCGCGCAGACGTTTCAGCCATTATTACCTGCCGCATCTGGCTTGATGGCGGATCCTTTTCTGTTTACCCATGGGGGCACGGACTATCTGTTTTTTGAGCATATCCCGCCCGGTGCTGGCAAAGGGCATATCAGTTATGTGCGGTTATCCGATAAGAATTTGG
>CAZDNZ010000061.1:0-6831 GCA_964506925.1 uncultured Pseudomonadales bacterium
TATTTTTTGATGTTTAGTCGTTCCAAATATGATTTAGATATTTGGAACGACTATGGGCGCAACGTCTGTTGCGCCCCGCTCGCGTTAAAAATGCTGGCTTCGCCAGCAATTTTATAAGCGATGCGCACTCAATTAAGAACAAGCTTTTTTGTCTTGTTCTTAATTGAAATGACTATATTTCCTGTGCCCGAGCCAACATGGCAAACCTTAATGTACCCTTTCTTCCTGATGCTGACAGACTGGGGCTTTGCCCTGTTTGTGGTGGTGCGCCGTTACCAACTTGGCTTGCCCCTGCACGAGTACGCAAAAGTAAAAGTGCCCCCACCTTCCGCACCGGAGCGGTAGAGGCAGCATACCGCGAGGTCTTCCTGAATGCTAAAGCGCAGATTATGCGCTTTCTGTTTGCACATCCGGGAAGCCTTCTATGGAAGATAAGGGCTTATCATCCCGTGGGAAATCGATGGGGCTGGTGGCGTAGTGGCACAGCAGCTCGGCTAAAGCGGTTAACGATTTGATGTGGGTACGCTCGTAACCATGCGAGGCATCCAGCCCAAAACAGACCAAGGCCGTGCGCACATCGTTCCCGGCGCTGAGTGCCGCCGTCGCGTCCGACTTATAGTGCCGGAACACATCGCGCACATGGGGGATGTTATGCGTACGGCATAAATCAATCAATTTCCGGTTCAGGTGATAATCGTAAATACCGCCCATGTCCCGCATGGCCAGTACTACTGCATCCTCCCGGGAATTTTGCCCCGGCGCCACGGTGCTGTTATCAATTGCAAGCATGGTGGCCGCATCCCCCTGTAATATAGACGATGCGCCCGTACCTTCCTCCTCGGTGATGGTAAACAGCAGGTGTACATCTACCGGCCGCGGGGTGCCAGCTTCCAGCAAGGCTTTTGCCATGGCTAGTTTACAGGCAACGCCGGCTTTGTTATCCAGATGGCGGGCATTGATAAAGCCATTGACCACCTCCGGATTGGTATCTATGGCCACAAAATCCCCCACATTCAGGCCCAGACCTGAGAGATCAGTCGCCGATGCAACCTCGGCATCCAGCCGTATTTCCAGATTATCCCAACAGACGGGCTGGGTATCCACCTCGTTATTATATGTATGGCCCGAGGCTTTGAGGGGCAAAATAGTGCCGCGATAGTGCGTGTCGTCGGTATAAACCGTCACGCGGACCCCCTCCGCGAAACGGGGCGACCACGTACCAATGTGTGTAATGGCTAAACGGCCGCTCTCCTTCAAGCGGGTCACCATCGCACCCAGCGTATCCAGATGGGTCACCAATGCCCGATCCGGCTGGCGTGCAGCGCCTGGCAATACGGCGCGAATTGCGCCGCGGCGGCTAAGCCTATAATCTATCCCCAATCGCTGGAGCTCTTGGGATATTTCGTGCACAATTTTATCTGTGTAGCCTGTGGGGCTATCAATACGCAACAGGTGTAATAATGTTTCTTGCAGATAGGTGGTGTCGATAGGGAATTTCATACTTCATAACGTAGAACAGAATCCCCTACCCGGCCAGTGTGTATTTTCCACAACGCGCTGCGGTTGATAAAATTTATTTTTTACTTGACAAAAACAACTTTTGGTTGTAATATTTTTGGTGGTTGTTTTTTATCCACAAGCTGCGAAAAAAGTGCCGGCCTCGCGGCAAACAAACGCAGAATGATGAGATGAATACAAAAAACAGCGTGCGTACCCGCTTTTTCCCTTTGCACCCGCTTTCACCCGCTTTCGCCCGCTTTACACCCTACATTTAGCCCCTGTAACCCCTTGAATATAGGTGACAGACCCGCTTCTACCCGCCGCACACCCAGCAAGCGGGTGCGGTGTTTAGTGAATGGTGCGATCCGACGGAATCCCCGAAATTTCAAGGTTATCCATCAATTTAGCTACCTCGGCTTGCACCGCGCCACGACCCAGCCGATTTTGAATCGTTTTAAAAATAAGCTGGTGGCTGCGCGACATGCGCTTACCCAGCAAGGCAAATTCTGGCATAATTTCAAGCTGTAAGCCGCTACCGGTTTGAATCATACTCAGTTGATCCGGCACCAGACGCACCGCCCAAACCAGAAGCTGGACGGGCGTTTTGGCGGTTAGAGCCTCATCCTGCCAGCAAAAAGTAGGCGCCGCCAGAATACGGTCTGCCGCCAGCAAATTTTTGTCTATCGCCTTGAAAAATATACTGCCTAGTTGAATTTGCACCGCTGCCTGCGCCGTTTCGGCGGCATCGTGATCGGGCAAAAGGCCGAAGAAACTGGGAAATCTGAGCAGGCCATCGGCATCCGACGTACGCAATGTTACAAATTGGCGCATGCCGTCTTCCTCGATATAAAAAACCACGCAACCCGCTATCCGCACGCTATCTCGCGGTGCCATGTGGTAATCGTCTCCCGCCAGCCGATGGCTGAGATTAAACGCCATCTTATGCAGCTTCAGCCGCAAATGGCGTTGCAGACGCCCATAAAAAGTGGTGGCGCGCGGAAATTTCATCGTTGGGGTTTGTCCATCAATTCGTACCATACACCCCACATGGGGATGAGAAAAGTAAAATACCAGCCATTGACTTCAAAAAAAATTGCCATAACGCCCCTTTTATTTGCCTAAGGTCGGAAATTTGGGGAAAAATTTTATCCCGTTTTCAGGCAAATCTGTTAATTTATTATACATGCAATTTGAGAACGTCCTCGCGAGTTTAAATCCTCCACAAAAGCAAGCTGCCAGCCATACAACGGGGCCATTGCTCGTGCTGGCAGGCGCTGGCACAGGTAAAACCCGAGTTTTGACCACCCGTATCGCTAACCTATTACATGTAGGCATTTGCGCCCCGCAGAATATTCTAGCAGTCACATTTACCAACAAAGCTGCTCGAGAAATGCAGGAGCGCATTGAAGATCTTATCGGGCAATCCGCAGGGGGGATGTGGCTGGGCACCTTTCACAGGCTGGGGGTACGTTGGTTGCGGCAACACGCAGAATACGTCGGTTTGCGCCCAGATTTTACCATTTTGGATACAGATGACCAGAAGCGTATTCTGCAAGAAATTCTGAAAGATAATGGCATCGATACAACAGCCCATCCGCCGCGTATGCTGGCGAGTATTATCTCTAGCTGGAAAGACAACGCCTGGCGCCCGGAAGATGTTGCACGTTCGGAAGATTCTTTTGCCCATGGGCGCGGTATTGGCCTTTATCAGCAATACCAAAAACGCCTGCAAGCCTTAAATGCCTGTGATTTTGGCGATTTATTGCTGCATCCTGTACATTTGTTTAAACAAAATCCCGACATTCTGGCGCATTACCAGCATAAGCTGACCCATATTCTCGTAGATGAATACCAAGATACCAACACCGTACAGTATTTGTTACTGCGCCTGCTGACCCAAAAACAAAAAAATATTTGTGTTGTTGGCGATGACGATCAAAGTATTTATGGCTGGCGGGGGGCGCAGGTTGAAAATATTCTGCGTTTTGAAAAAGATTTCCCCGGTGCAGATGTTGTGCGTTTAGAACAAAATTATCGATCCACTGGCTATATTCTTGATGCTGCCAGCGCCCTTATTGCCTGCAATAACAATCGCCACAGCAAAACCCTCTGGACATCCGACGATAAAGGCCAGAAAGTTGAAGTGCATCCGGTGATGGATGATCGGGAAGAAAGCCGGTTTGTGGCCGAAGCCTGCGATACGCATGTGCGCGAGGGCGGTGCCTATACCGATTGTGCTGTTTTGGTGCGCAGCAACGCGCAAACACGGAGTTTAGAAGAGCAATTTATTAAATCTGGCGTACCTTATATTGTGGTTGGTGGCCTGAAATTCTATGACCGTAAAGAGGTTCGTGACGCTATTGCCTATTTACGGCTTATCTATAACACCACGGATGATCTGGCGTTTCAGCGTATTGTGAATGTACCACGGCGGGGGGTGGGCGAAAGCGCCATGCAGGCTATTCAGAAAAATGCACAAGGGGGCAACCTGTTGCATGCCACGCTACGGGCGCTTGAATATAATGAAATCAGTGGCAAAGCAAAAACTGCGCTCACACAGTTTTGCGATATGCTACAAGCATGGCAGAACTTGGGGGCAGGCCTAACGCCTGACCGCATGATGGAGCAGATTCTAAATGAATCGGGTTATCTGAGCATGCTACAGGCAGAAATGCAGAAAAATCCGGAGGATACCAAAAACCGTATAGATAACCTGAAAGAACTGGTGCGTGCCATGCAGGATTACAGCGATGTTGGCACATTCCTAGAGCATGTTTCGCTGGTAACGGATGGCGAGGATGCAACCGATGAAGCGGTTCGTCTGATGACCATTCATGCTGCTAAGGGGCTGGAATTTGATACCGTTTTTCTACCGGGTTTTGAAGAAGGTGTTTTTCCCCATCAGCGAAGCCTGAACGAAAGTGGCGTCAAGGGCATTGAAGAGGAGCGCCGGCTCGCTTATGTGGCCATTACCCGCGCCCGCAGACGCTTGCTGGTACTTTACACCTCTTCCCGTCGGTTATATGGACAGTTTCAACCGAGTAGTGCTAGCCGTTTTTTGGCGGAAATACCCCAGGAATGCCTAGATGTGAAGCCCGCAACCCATAGCAATGTCACGCGCCCCCAATGGGGCAGCCGGCTGGATGAGCGCACAGCGGGCACTTTTGCCCGCCCCGCCGAGCCCATGCTGAGCTATGTACCCATTGACCACGAAATTGACGGCTTTGATTTTTATGTTGGCGGCCGCGTTTTTCATCAGAAATTTGGCTACGGCAATATATTAAAGGCCGATGGGGATGGCCTAAGTGCTCGGCTAACCATTCAGTTTGATAAGGCTGGCACCAAAACTCTGGTAGCTGGTATGGCCAATTTACAAGCGGCATAAGGAGAATACAGCATGAAAACCGCACGTCTTATGTATGGAAATGGCTCGGATATGTTTTATGCCACCGGCTTGTCTTTTCCCGACCCGGTGCCGTGGGCGCAAACGCCTGATGGCCGTACGCATTTGTGCCTGAGCCCGCTTGAATATGCCGAGGATAAAAACAAAGCCACCGTTGATGTGGTTTACCCTTGGCCACAGCCGCCCAAAGATGCTACGCCGCAAGAACGCAGCCTGTTTATATTTCGTTTTATGTTAGAACAAGATGACTGGCCGGAAACGATTGAGGTGCCGTCTGATTTTCCGGCACGCTTGTTCCAGCTGATGCTTGAGGCAGGTTGGCCTGTGACGGCTGTTTCATCGCCGTTTTTTGCCGCTCGTGCGGTTAAAACAGTTTCAGAAATTGAAAAAATGCGCGCAGCACAACAGGCCAATGCTGCCGGGTTTGCCCGTGTTTACGACATCCTGCAAACAGCGACCATTGGTAAAGATGATATTCTAGTATGGCAAGATGCCGTGTTAACCTCCGAAATTCTTCGCTCAGAAATACATTCTGCCCAACTGCAAGCTGGATGCATTGATTTTTCTCAAGGTAGTATTATTGCCTGTGGCCAGCAAGCCGCTTGCCCCCACGAGCGTGGGCATGGCCCCCTATATGCCCATCAATTTATTTTGATTGATTGCTTTCCGCGCCATGAAAACCGTTACTATGGAGATATGACCCGTACATTTGTTAAAGGGCGCCCTTCCTTATGGCACGAGAAAATTTACACCACCGTGCACCAAGCCTGCCAGCTAGGGCTGGACACCCTCAAAGCGGGCGTGGACGGTGCAGAGATACATAAACAGGTGTGCCAAGTGATGCAGGATGCTGGTTTTGAAACTGGCAAGACATCGGATGATATTCCGTACGGATATTTTCATGGTACTGGGCACGGTTTGGGGCTGGATGTGCATGATTTTCCAGCGGGTACACTAGCGCGACAATCCATCAACCTACAAGCCGGTGTGGTGACAACTGTTGAGCCGGGGCTATATTACCCCAAGGGTACAAATCCTGATGGCTGCGGGGGTTGTCGTATTGAAGATGCTGTGGTGATTACAGATAAGGGCATAGATAACCTGACAACATTCAGCAAAGATAACTGGGTTATTGATTAACCGATGCAATTTTAAATTGCATTATTATAAAGTTAAATAACTCTATTTTTTTGGAGTGTGTGCAAAGCAATGCCAGCCGCAACGCTTACGTTTAGGCTTTCGACTGAGCCCTGCATGTTAATTTTGACCAGCTCATCGCAATTTTTAGCTACCAACGGGCGTAATCCCTCGCCTTCGCTGCCCATAACAACACATACTTTTTCCGGCCGGTTATTGGCATTTAGCTCTCTCGTGGCTTCTCCTGCCAAACCTACGCACCAGAAACCATAATCTTTCAGCTTGTCTAGCCCCTGTGCCAGATTCACTTCAACCAGCGGCATGGTTTCAAGCGCACCACAGGCGGCTTTGGCCACGATAGCATTCAGCGGCGCATGATGGCCTTTGGGCAGCAAAACCCCACCACAGCCAAAGGCATCGGCGCTACGCAGGATGGCACCCAGGTTTTGCGGATCTGTCACCTGATCCAGTACCAGGAGTAAATGCTGATTTTGCACATCTTCGAGGGCATGGAGGGCAACAGGCTCGACCCGTGCAGCAATGCCCTGATGCACAGCTTGCGGAAACTTTTGGTTCAGCAACTTTATGTCAACCTGTACCTGCGGCACTTGTTGCAGATTTTCCTGAAAATCAGACGTCAGCTTGCCAGCATATAAAACCTCCAGCACCTGGCGCTTTCGGTACTTGGCTGCGGCCATAACCGCATGGTGGCCATAAATCCACTCTTGCTGGGTTTTGGCTTTATTTTTGGTGTTTCTCATGGTTGATGGCAATTCATTCTGTAAAAAAAT
>CAZDNZ010000062.1:0-6768 GCA_964506925.1 uncultured Pseudomonadales bacterium
GGGGGTTTCTTCTTTTGGCATATATCCTGCTTTATGTTGTATACGTTATTTTGCCACACCCCGTGCCCAATTTCTATAACAGAGCAGGGCAGGGCGCATCTTTAACGTTGAAAACCAGACAACATAAGGTACGATAGTAAACATGACAGATTCCACCACCAACGGCACCCTCTATTGCAGCTTTTGCGGCAAAAGCCAGCACGAAGTTAAAAAACTGATTGCGGGGCCAACCGTCTTTATTTGTAACGAGTGCGTCAGCCTGTGCATGGATATTATCCGCGAGGAGGAGGCGTCTCCCCATTCTCCCCTGCGGGATGATAAAAAAGGTGTGCCCGCGCCGCAGGAAATTATGGATATTTTAAATAACTATGTTATTGGGCAGGAACGCGCCAAAAAAGTCCTCTCGGTTGCCGTGTACAACCATTACAAACGGCTGGAATACATGGGGGCCGATGAAACGCCAGAAGTTGAGGTCGCCAAGTCTAACATTCTGCTGCTCGGGCCGACCGGTTGTGGTAAAACCCTGCTAGCACAAACGCTGGCGCGTATTCTGGATGTACCCTTTACCATCGCCTATGCCACCACCCTAACCGACGCCGGCTATGTGGGCGAAGATGTAGAAGCGATTATCCTGAAGCTGCTGCAAGCCTCGGATTATAATATCGAACGCGCCCAGCGCGGCATTGTTTACATAGACGAAATTGATAAAATTACTCGTAAATCCGAAAGCCCCAGCATTACCCGCGATGTATCCGGCGAGGGGGTACAGCAGGCCCTGCTTAAAATGATGGAAGGCACCATTGCCAGCGTACCGCCACAAGGGGGGCGTAAACATCCGCAGCAAGAGTTTATGCAAGTGGATACCACCAACATTCTCTTTATTGTGGGGGGTGCTTTTGCGGGCTTGGAAAAGGTGATTGGTGAACGTACCCAAAAGCGCAGTATGGGCTTTAATGCCCAAGTGGCCAAGCCAGATGATCGCGAAGCGGGCGAGCTGCTGCGGCAAGTACAGCCGGAAGATATTGTGAAGTTTGGCATGATTCCCGAATTTATTGGGCGGTTACCCGTTGTCGCCACCTTGGAAAATCTGGATGAAGCGGCGCTGATTGAAATTCTCAGCATGCCTAAAAATGCCTTAGTAAAACAATATGCCCAACTGTTTGAAATGGAAAATGTAACGCTAACCTTCACCCCTGAAGCGTTGGATGCTGTGGCCAAACAAGCCATTAAACGTAAAACCGGCGCCCGCGGCCTGCGCAGCATTATGGAAAGTATTTTGCTGGAAACCATGTACGATTTACCCAGTATGAACGGCGTTGAGGAAGTGGTGATTAATGCAAAAGTCGTGGAAGGAAAAGCCGAACCGCTGCTGATTTATACCGAAGATGCCCAGCAAAAAAAGGCCGCCAAAAAAGGAGAGACAGGTAAAACATCTTCAAAAAAATCTGTTTCCAAAAAATCGAATCAGAAAGCCAGCTAAAGCCGCGCTTAGTTCCCCCTGTGTAGAACTTTGCCTTTCCACACCGCAGGCTCTGGCTTATCATCATAGTTGTTAATATAAGTTATACATACGATGACGAAGCCGCAACGATAACAAAAAAGCGAAGAACGCATGACAGACCTAGATACCTCCACCCCGCTCCCCATTTTACCATTGCGTAATCTGGTGGTTTTTCCGCATATGATTGTGCCTCTGTTCGTGGGGCGCGATAAGTCGGTCAGTGCGCTGGAAGATGTGATGAATGCGGGCAAACAGATTATTTTGGTTACCCAAAAAGATGCCGAGAATGACGACCCCGGCGCCGATGACCTATACACCATTGGTACTTTGGCCAATGTGCTGCAAATGCTCAAACTGCCCGATGGTACAGTCAAAGTGTTGGTCGAAGGGCAGGTGAGGGTGCGTCTGGCCGATGTGATGGATACGGGCGATATGTTTATGGCGCGGCCTGAGGCTTTTCAGGAACGTACCGGCGATGACGAGGAGTTGGAAGCCTTGGTGCGCACCGTCACCGCCGAGTTTGAAGAATATGTTAAGCTGGAGAAAAAGATTCCGCCGGAAGTTTTGGTTTCTCTGGCCGCCATTGATGATGCCTCCCGCCTTTCCGACACCATTGCCAGCCACCTAACGCTTAACATTGAAGCCAAGCAAGAACTGCTGGAGCTGGACTTGGTGGATGATCGGCTGGAGAAGTTGTATCAGCTGATGGAAAATGAAATTGGTTTGCTGAATGTGGAGAAAAAAATCCGCGGGCGGGTCAAAAAACAAATGGAGCGCACCCAGCGCGACTATTACCTGAACGAGCAGATGAAAGCCATCCAAAAAGAGCTGGGCGAAGGTGAAGAAGGCGACTTTGACGAGTACGAAAAGAAAATAAAAGAGAACAAGTTAAGCGAAGAAGCTAAAGAAAAAGCTAAAGGTGAACTGAAAAAATTGCGGATGATGTCGCCCATGTCGGCCGAGGCCACCGTGGTGCGAAATTATCTGGATTGGCTGCTGGATTATCCGTGGGGAAACAAGTCGCGCCTGAAGAAAGACCTCATGTTTGCCGAACAAGTGCTGGACGATGATCACTATGGCCTAGAAAAAGTTAAGGAGCGCATTGTTGAATATTTGGCGGTGCAGCAGCGGGTGAAAAAGCTCAAAGGCCCAATCCTGTGCCTTGTAGGCCCGCCGGGGGTTGGTAAAACCTCGTTGGCGCAATCCATTGCCCGCGCCACCGGCCGTGAATATGTCCGTATGGCGCTGGGTGGTGTGCGCGATGAAGCCGAAATTCGGGGCCACCGCCGCACATATATTGGCGCATTGCCCGGTAAAATTGTGCAGAATTTGAAAAAAGCTGGTGCCAACAACCCCTTATTCTTGCTGGATGAAATTGATAAGCTTGGCGCAGATTTCCGGGGTGATCCATCCTCCGCCCTGCTGGAGGTGCTAGATCCAGCCCAAAACAACAGCTTTAACGACCATTACCTCGAGGTGGATGTGGATCTCTCCGATGTGATGTTCGTCTGTACCGCCAACAGCTTGGATATTCCTCCAGCCCTCAGAGATCGGATGGAGATTATTCGGTTGGCCGGTTACACCGAGGATGAAAAAATCCAGATTGCCCTGCGCCACCTGTTGCCGCAAGCCCTCAAGAATAATGGTGTGAAAAAAGATGAGGTCAAAATTGGTGAGGACACGATTCGGGAAATTATTCGCTACTATACCCGTGAAGCCGGTGTAAGAAATCTGGAACGGGAAATTAGCGCCCTGTGCCGTAAGGCGGTAAAGCGTATTTTGGAAGAGGAAGCCAAAGCGAAAAAGACCGCCAAAGCCAAGAAAACGTCCAAAAAAGCAGCCGCCAAAAAGACCACGACCATGCACATTACGCCCGATATGCTTAGCGATTATCTGGGGGTTCGCCGCTTTAAGTTTCAGGCGCGCGAGGCAGAGCATCAGGTTGGGCTGGTCAATGGCCTCGCCTGGACCGAAGCTGGCGGCGATATTCTGCAAATAGAAGCCACCGTGTTGCCCGGTAAAGGTAAAATGATTACCACCGGCCAACTAGGCGAGGTGATGCAGGAGTCTATTCAGGCGGCGGCATCCTATGTGCGGCGCCGCGCCGAAGCGTTTGGCATCGATCCCAAATTCCACGAAAAGAACGATATTCATATTCACGTGCCAGCAGGCGCCATTCCTAAGGATGGCCCCTCTGCCGGTTTGGCGATGGTCACAGCCATGGTATCGGCCTTGGCTAAAATACCGGTGCGTAACGATATTGCCATGACGGGTGAGGTAAGCCTGCGGGGGCGCGCCATGGAAATTGGCGGGCTGAAAGAGAAGCTGTTGGCCGCCCTGCGCGGTGGTATCACCACTGTTTTTGTGCCGCAGGAAAATGAAAAAGATCTGGCCGAAATGCCCGATAGCATCAAACAAGGTCTGGAAATTATTTGCGCCGAGCATGTGGATGATATTCTGCCCCAAGCCCTGACCAAAGCACCCAAGCCCAAAGCTGTGGCAAAATCAGGTGCCACAAAAAAGAAAACGGCCACAAAAAAAACCACGGCAACCACCCAACCGGCTACCCGCGCGCATTAAGGCTGTGTACAAAAAGCGCCCCGTTTTGGGGCGTTAAGCCCCTGTTTTACTAATGTAATCCTGCATATGTGCCTAAAAATAAGGCAGTAAAATCTATATAAGCATCTTATTGTTAATAATTTATATCAATAGGTTAGCAGGGGTCGTATGCACAATATCCCAGAAAACAAGGCTTTTTCCACTAATATCGTCATTTCCGGCTTGACATCCAGCCCGCGCCGGGCGTTAATAGCAGTACCAAAGGAAAACATTGGTTTTCCGGGGGTAGGGACACCCGCCCGGCCAACAAGCCCATGTGAAATGTTGTGCTGAGGGGTGCTGAATCCAACACAAAAAAGGGGACAAACCCATGTCTAAATCTCTGAACAAACAGGACCTGATTTCTCAAATTGCTGAACAGTCCGACTGCACACAGGCTCAAGCCACCAAAATGCTGAACAGCACTATTGATGTCATTACATCTACGCTGTCTTCCGGTGGTTCTGTCAACCTGACCGGTTTTGGTAAATTCGAAACCGCAGCCCGTAAAGCCACCACTGGCCGTAACCCACAAACGGGTCAAACTATCCAGATTGCGGCCTCTACCCAGCCTAAATTCCGCGCTGGTAAAGCCCTGAAAGATGCTGTGAACTAAAGCAATCTTCATGCAAAAACCGCCGTTTATACGGCGGTTTTTTTGTGCCACAGCCCCAGGAAAAATCAGATTAAAGCGTAGCCACATTCAGGCAAAATATGTTAAAAAGAGCATAGACAAAAAAGGATACTTCTATGAACAAAATACTCTGTGCATTTGCCTGTGCCGCTACGATGGCTACTGTGGCTCAAGCCGAGGAAGAATTCTACACACCGCGCAGCTTTGTGGCCTTAGGTGCTGGCGTTGTGCCAGATTACAGTGGTTCGGACGATTATGAGATTATCCCGTTTGGTGCGGCGCAACTGGCAACCGAACAAGCGATTTATAAATTGCAAGGCCCTGCTTTAAAGGCAGATGTACTAAGCCCAGCAACGCAGGGGCGGTGGGTAGGTGGCCCTGTTCTCAAATATCGTTTTGGCCGCGATGATGTGGATAATACCGCAGTGGATCGCCTGCCAGAAATTGATGACGCTGTCGAACTTGGTGGTTATGTAGGCTATCGTTTCCAGAATGTGGGGGGTACCGCTGGCACCCTGACCACCCAAGTGGAGGCAACGGCCGATGTATCTGACGCCCACGAAGGTTATAATATTCAACCCAGCATGAACTATGCTTGGCGTCCCTGCCAGAACTGGTTCTGGAATATTGGCCTTAGTGCCGACTTTGGCAGTGATGATTTTGTAGAAACATATTATAACATAGATGCCGCCGGTGCCACCGCTAGCGGCCTGCCACAGTATAACAAGGCCAACGCCGGGTTGTATCAAGCAACAGCATCCGTCAGCAGCCAGTATAACTTTAATCAAAACTGGGGTGTCTTCAGCCAAGTTGCCGCTACGCAGCTGGTGGGCGATGCCGCCGATAGCCCGCTGGTGAAGGACGAAACCGGCTTGCGCGCTGGCGTGGCATTATCTTATAGCTTCTAAAGAAAAAGGGCAGCGGAATAAACCGCTGCCCCAAGAAGATGGAGGGGGCCTACTTCCGTCGATTGAAGTAGGCCCAAATTCCCACAGCGATTGCCGCCACGAAGGCGGCAATCGCTGTGTACTCAGAAAAGAGTAAGATTTTTTTTGCTTCTTCGGTGGAGGGGATTTCTCCATTGGCAAGCATTGTGCCAATGAAGAAATTGGTCGTCGTTGCTGCAATCGCAGCGACGACCAACCAGAGCCAAATAGCACCCATTTCCTATCCTCTCAAATGCTGCCACACCACCATAGTGTGGCATTATTTAAAAAGTGGGGTGTCATTGTGGGATTTTCAAGGGGTAAGAAGAAGATAGAAATAACAAGGTACAGATTCTACCAAAAACCCGCAAAACGCAGGCGTCATCCCGGCGGCGGCCGGGAACCACGATAGAACATCATGCGCGCAGCGCATTCAATTTTATCTGGCTGCTTTAGCAGCCAAGCTATGCCGGCCCCGCCGTATTTTGCTGCGCAAAGATAGCGTAGGGGATTAGCGCAAAGGTTCCGGCCGGCGTATGGTGGCTTAAGGAAAACCACGTATTTCCACAAGCCAATAAATTCCCCTCTGCTTGCGTAGCAAGCTAGCTATGCCGGAACGAGCGTAAGCGAGTGAGGATTAGTAACGGGCTCCGGGTGGAACCCGGGACATTTTGCTGAATTGACTTCAGCAAAATGGATAAAATTTCCGCACGGCTAAACAGATTTGCTGAAAATGCGCTCCCATGATGGTGAAATAGAAGCACAACACTTTGTTTACGCCGGTTCCTCGCTACGCTGCGGGGCGCGGCTAAACAGATTTGCTGAAAAAAGCATCCCAACGATTGTGTTATAGATGTACAGCACCTTGTTTACGCCGGCTCCTCGCTACGCTGCGGGGCACGGCTAAACAGATTTGCTGAAAAAGTGTTTCCAAGATGGTGAAATAGAAGCACGACACTTTGTTTACGCACGGCTCCTCGCTACGCTGCGGGGCACGGCTAAACAGATTTACTAAAAAAGCGCTCCCATGATGGTGAAATAGAAGCACGACACTTTGTTTACGCCGGCTCCTCGCTACGCTGCGGGGCACGGCTAAACAGATTTGCTGA
>CAZDNZ010000063.1:0-6758 GCA_964506925.1 uncultured Pseudomonadales bacterium
CAGCCAAAACCGCTTATATAGAAATAGCAAAAAGTAATCCCCAATCAATGGGTAAAAGTAAAGCCTGTTATACGCAACTACTACAAGTAACACAAATGTATAAACGCTTCACTACGCCAAGTACTTATGCAGCTTAAACCAAAGAACTCCCCACCACTTGGTGGGGAGTTTCTTATATGCAGCTTTCTACCCACGCAACCACCTCATCAGCGGTGGGGCTGAGGAAGATGTGATCAGCCGGATAATGGTGGCGCAGCCAAGTTTCTTGCCGCTTGGCATACTGCCGGTCACCAATCAGAAAGCGTTCCTGCGCCTCATCCAGCGTTATCTCGCCATCCAAATAAGCATAAAAATGCTGGGCAGCAATACTGGAAAGCCCGGGATCTGCTAATGTATAACCGGCCGCACGGAGTGCCGCCACCTCGGCCAACAGGCCAGCCGCCAGCATGGTTTTAATGCGGCCAGCCAACCGCTGATGCAGAATATCACGCGGATGCGTCACCCCAATACACAAAAAACGACAGGGCAACGCCCCCGTGCGCGGTTGTTGCTGCCAGTCCGACAGGCGCTGCCCGGTATACGCCTGCACGCTTAACCCGCGCACCGTGCGCTGCATATCCTGCGGGCTGATGGCCGCTGCCCAAACCGGATCAACCGCTTGCAACTGGGCGAACATTTTGGCGGCATCGGCGTGCCATTGCGCTTGATACATGGCCACAAGCGCGGCAGGCGTATCCGGGATGGGCGACAAGCCCGACATAATACTTTGCAGATAAAAACCCGTGCCGCCACAAAAAATGGGCATTTTGCCCTGCGCCACCGCTTGCGCCACCACTTCTCCCGCGTTTTTTACATAAGCACCCGCACTATAGGGCGTGGTGGGGTCGATAAATTCATATAGTTGGTGGGGCGCGCGGGCGTATTCTTCCGCCGATGGGCAAGCAGATAAAATCGGGATTTTCTGATAAATTTGCCGTGAATCTGCATTAATAATCCAGCCATCAAACTGCGCAGCCAACGCCAGCGCCAGCGCACTTTTTCCCGCGCCAGTTGGCCCAAAAATACATAATGCCAATGGTTTACTGGTCATCGACTTTAAGCGGCAGGAACAGAAAACCATCATTGCGATAAACGCGCAGCAACAAGGCGCGTCCCTGCGTGTTATCGATTTGTTTGCGCAGGTCTTCTGGGCCAGAAACCGGCTTCATGTTGGCTTGGACAATCACATCCCCGCGGCGCAAGCCCGCCTCGGCAGCCGGCGAACCGTAGGTTACATTCATAACCACCAAGCCATCCACCCGTTCGGGCACATCCAGCTCGGCACGCAGGTTAGGCGTTAAGGCTGCCAAAGCCAAGCCCAGCTTGCTCTCTGGCATTTTTTCATCATCGACACCACCACGTTCAGCTGTTTCAAAGTCTTCTTCCAGCTCGGCAATTTTAACCATAATCGTCCGGCGGCGGCCATCCCGCAGCACCACCACTGGCACGGTTTTGCCAACATCTGTTTCTGCAACCAAGCGGGGCAGATCTGACATTTCAATAATTTTTTCAGCTTGATAGCTTAGAATGATATCGCCTGTTTTGATACCCGCGGCCTCGGCCGGGCTATCGGGCAGGACTTCTGCCACCAAAGCCCCCACATCGTCGGATAAATCAAAACTTTCAGCCAATTCTGGCGTTACCGTTTGAATACGCACACCTAACCAGCCACGAATAGGCCGCCCGTGCTCCTTGATTTGGCCCACAATACTTTTAACAATATCAACCGGAATGGCAAAACCAATGCCGTTGCTGCCGCCATCTCTGGAAAATATGGCGGTATTGATGCCAATAATTTCGCCTGCGGTGTTAAACAACGGCCCACCAGAATTACCGGGATTAATGGCGGCATCTGTTTGAATAAAATCATCATACGGCCCCTGACCAATATTCCGCCCCAGTGCACTGACAATACCGGCGGTCACTGTGCCGCCCAAGCCAAAGGGATTGCCAATGGCGAGGACGGGCTGGCCGGGTTTAACATTGGCAGATGTTCCCAAGGGGGCTGTAGCCATATTGCGGGGCATATCGGCCAGTTTAAGGAGAGCCAAATCATTTTTGGGATCTCGCCCCACCAGTTCGGCGGCATATTCAGCCCGATCTTCATTAAAGCGCACCACTATTTTATCGGCGCCTGCAACCACATGATTGTTGGTTACAATATATCCCTCGCGATCGAGCACAACCCCAGAACCAAGGCTTTGTTGAGGCCGCATGGGCATATTAAAGCCATTAAACCCACGAAAAAGCTCTTCAAACGGGGTGCCTTCAAAAGGATTTTGCGGCATTTGGCCCTGCTTTTCGTCTGGTTCAATTTTGGTAGAGATATTCACAACCGCAGGCATCAGACGCTCCACCAGTGCAGAATAATCCTCCAGCGCGGTGGCTGTTGATACCAGCAGAAAGGTCAATACCACAGCAAACAAGCGTGTCATATATTTTTTCCCTATTTATTCTTTGCTGCCGGTTATTTACGGCTAAACGTTTTAAGCAAGTAATGATCCGGCTGGAGTATAAGCGTTGTATCGCTCACCAATCCTGTTTCGTAGGTTTCCAAACTACGCACAAAGCTGTAAAAACTTTGATCGTCCGAGAAAGCTTCTGCTGTTGTTTTAATGGCCACAGCATCCCCTTCCCCGCGTAAAATAGCAGCATCGCGATCCGCTTCGGCCAGAATGACTGTGCGCTTGCGGTCAACTTCGGCTCTTATTTTTTGGGCTTCTTCTTCGCCTGTTGCCCGGATTTCGGTGGCTTCTTTTTGCCGCTCCGAGCGCATACGCTGAAAAACGGCGCTCGCATTCGCCTCTGGCAAGTCGGAACGTTTAATCCGCACATCCACAATGGCAATACCTAATTCTGCCACTTGGCGTGAGGAAGCATCCTGAATTTCTTCCATAATCTTGTTACGTTTTTCGGTCACCAGGCTACTCAGGGTTTCTCGCGCCACCACACGCCGAATATTTGAGTTCACAATTGTGTTTATCCGTTGTACAGCGGTGGATTCAGTACGAACCGATTTAAAAAACTGTTCAGCATCGGTAATGCGCCAGCGGGTAAAACTATCCACCACCACCCGTTTTTTATCCAACGTTTGCAATTCTTCGGGGTCGGAATCGGTCTCGAGCAGGCGTTTATCAAACAACAGCACCTGTTGGACAAATGGCATTTTTAGGTGCAGGCCGGGATCTGTGACCACACGTTCTACTTTACCAAAGCGCAGCACCATGGCTTGCGCTGTTTCTGGCACGGTGTACAAGCTATTAAACAGCACCACAACGGTTGCAAAGGCCGCTACTCCCATAAGAATATATTTTGTCATGTTTAGCGTCCTCCCCCGGTTGGTGTATTGGGGCCCATCCCTTTCAGTGGCAAGTAGGGCAATATATTGCCGCCAGCACCTTCGGGCAGAATAACTTTACCTGAATTTTCCAGTACCCGTTGCATGGTTTCGTAATACAGGCGCTCGCGGGTGACTTGCGGTGCTTTGCGGTACTCTTGCAATTGGGAAGTAAAACGCGCCGCACGCCCCTGCGCATCCGCAATGGTGGATTGCTTATAAGCCTGCGCCTGCTCCAGAATCTGGGCTGATTGCCCCCGAGCACGTGGCAGTACATTGTTGGCGTAACCCGTCGCTTGGTTAATCAGCTTTTCGGCATCTGCCCGGGCTGCCTGCACATCGCGGAAGGCATCAATCACCTGCTGTGGCGGGTTTACCTGCTGTAACTCCGCACCTGTGACCAGCACACCAATTTTATAATCATTCAGCACTTTTTGAATTTTTTCTTGCACTTCCTGCTGAATAGCCGTTTTATTATCGGTTAAGGCATCATCTATAGTGTAGCGGCCAATAACCTCTCGCATGATACTCTCCGAAACACGTTTAATGGTATCGGAAACATTTTGCACATTGAACAGAAAATCCCGCGCATCATCAATACGCCACCGCACAGTAAAATCCAAGTCCACAATATTTTCATCACCGGTTAGCATCAGCGATTCGGCCTGAACATCGGTAATATTTTTATTATCGGCGGTACGCGCCCCAAAAAAGCCCGTGCCTGCCGCACTCCGGAAACCAATTTCTTCAATATTTTCTGCGGTCACCCGTGGGGTCAGCACCGATTCGATAGGGTATGGCAGGTGCCAATGTAGGCCAGAATCGGTTGTTTGGACATATTCACCAAAACGTAACACCACCCCTTTTTCATCTGGCGCTACCACATAAATGCCAGAAAGCAGCCACAATGCAGCCAAACCAAGCCCCGCATAGCCCCATATGCGCGGGGAAAAGCCACCGCCATTACCGCCAGAGCCACCAGAATTACCACCACCGCCAAAGCGGTTAAACTGATATTTGAGAAAATTTAGTAATTCGTCCAAATCCTGCTGGTCGGGGGATGGCCCTGCCCCCTGACGCCGCTGATTGCCTTTACCATTACCAGATGGCCGGCGGGTTGAACCCCACGGGCCATCGCCATTATTAAAAGAGAATATATGCATAAATGGTATGGTAACGGAATCGAGCGGCAGGTCAAGCGTAACCTGACACATTGCACACTTTATTGAATGTTCACCTTCACCGGACCCGTAGCTTCTGCAGCGGGTACAGGCGCTGTTATTTTAGTAAAGCCAGCCTGTATGGCCTGCCCAAGGGCACGGAAACCTTCCGCCACTTCACTATCCGGAAACTGGGTTAAGACCGATTTGCCAACTTCGCTGCCTTGCTGTACCCGCATATCCAACGGGAATTGGGCAAGTAGAGGCAAATCTGTGGCTTGCGCCAGTGCTGCGCCGCCCTTGCTGCCGAAAATATCGGTTTTTTCGCCGCAATGCGGGCAGATAAACGCGCTCATGTTCTCGACGACGCCTAAAATAGGTAAATCTAATTTACGAAAAGCTTCCAAGCCCTTACGCGCATCAGCAACGGCCAGTTGTTGCGGGGTTGTCACCACAATCGCTGCCGCTTTATCTGCCAGCGTTTTAGCTTTTTGCCCCATACTCAGGGCAATATCGCCGGTGCCGGGGGGCATATCTACCACCAAGAAATCCAGCGGCCCCCAGTCCACATCGGTCACCAATTGCATAATCGCGCGCTGCACCAGCGGGCCACGCCACACCACCGGTGCATCATCTTCCACCAAATGCCCCATAGAAATAACCTGTAGCCCTTGTACCAGCAGCGGCGTAAATTTTTCACCGTCCGAGGCGGGGCTGTTATCCTGCGTGCCGGTTAACCGCGGGATAGAAGGGCCATAGATATCGCCATCCAACAATCCTACCTTTAGCCCATCCAAGCTGAGCGCAACCGCCAGATTATAAGCGGTAGTGCTTTTACCGACGCCACCTTTAGCACTGGAAACCAGTAAGAGCGCTGAAATTTTATGCATACGCTATTCGTCACTGGTTTGGCCGTTGGTGGCAATATCTAAGGCAAAGGCGGTGCCATTTTCCTGAGGTACAAACCGAATAGCCTGCCCGAACATATTGCCACAGACATCCGCTACCCATAATTCCTCCCACGGGGCTTCACCATTTTCCGGGCGGCTAAGCAGGCGTGTATCGGCAATATAAGGGCTTTGACAATCCGGGTAGCCACGGACAATCGCCAATTTAAATGCTTTGGTCACATCGTTCTGTAGTTGTGGATCGGCCTGCGTATTGCCCGGTAGCAGTGAAAACATTTCGATACCATCTGCGCTATGGCGGAACATCACACTCCGCAGGCGCTGGGTACCGCACACATCCATTTCGTACCGCGCCATCCAAGCCCCGCTGGTGGGGGCATCGTCTTGCCAAGCGACATCACGAAAAACACTGACCGTGACCGGCTTGAGCGATTTCAAATCGCCACATTTGGGCGTAAATTTGCGTTCATCACGCACCAGAATCTGCTGGATACGCTTCATTACATCTGGCTGTTGCATATAGGTGGTGAGCCGATTGGTTACATCCTCCTGCGCCGTTGCCATCAGCGGCAGGAGCATCAAAGCAAAAAAAGCAAGTAAGAATTTCAAGGGACACCTCATTTGTTATTAAAGATAATATAGCAAGCACGTAGCTATAGTGCAACCGAATCTGTATCTATGCGTTGCCAATGCGTAATTGTATAAGCCGGTGTGCCAGCCTCTGCTGGGAAGCTTTGCCGTTCATCAATCCTCTCTTCCCAGCGGCCATATACGTCTTGTTCAACTGGTGGCCATGGTAATTTGGTATCACCCGGATATTCTTTACGAATCTGAGTTATCACCGCCCACGATACTCTTGCCCTTAATGTAGCACGATAAACCTGTTCCCCACCGATAACCACAGCATTAGGGTCAGCCTGCGCCAGCGCATCTTCCATGCTTGGATGCACCTGTACCCTTACCCCTTCAGGCAGAGAAATACCGTCAAGATTGCTTGTCAGCACATGAATGGATAACGCATTTTTAAGTAATGGACTTGTTGGTGGTATCATGCCCAAGGTTTTCCTGCCAACAATGAGAGACATGCCTTCTGCCGTTTTATATAAATTTTGCAGATCACCTTCAAGCCGTGGCCATGGTAAGCCATTTGACGCATTACTATCCCCAATAACACCGTTTGCTGCCACAGCCATCACGATTGTTGCCATGCGCGCTTCCTTTCTTTTGTTTCTGATAATGTATCATATACATTACATATTGTGATATTTATACACTTTGCATCCACAGATTTATCCACAGGATAAAAACATCCTT
>CAZDNZ010000064.1:0-6593 GCA_964506925.1 uncultured Pseudomonadales bacterium
TATATACAAAACAAAAAAGCGTGGTTTTTTGTTTTGTACTGGGCTCTGCCCAGAACCCGTGACTATTCCTCACTCACTGCGTTCGTTCCGGCATAGCTAGCCCGCTGGCGCGGGCAGATGCTTTCTGCCTTCTGCTAAACAAATTTAATAACCTGCCGCTAATGGCGGTAAGACAGCCAGCAGTTGTTCGTGTAGGTGCGGCGGTGCAGCTACTAAGCCATTATAACTGGTTTTTTCCCTTGTATAATCAAACATATCCCCCCGCAGGTCGGTCACTTTTAGGCCAGCCTCGCGGCACAGCAGGTCACCAGCGGCGACATCCCAGCGGGATTTTCGCTTGACACTCGCCGTAACAGCCTGTGGTGTTACGGCCGTTAGGGCCAGTTTATAGGCAACCGAGCCCAGTGGTCGCAATTTAATATGGCTGTCTAATTCTGCTAAAAGACCAGCTTCAGTCTCCCGCACACTGGAAAGGTAAATACAATCAAGCAGCTGTTGTGGCGGGCTAGCTCGGGCTACTGGCTGGCCATTACAGTATAATCCTGCTCCGGCAATCGCATAAAACAGCTGATGCCGTAGCGGAGCATAAACCAGCCCCAAGGCAGGCGCACCGTCTATAATCAGGGCAATGGAGATACTAAATTGACGCCGATCCTGATCATCATGGTCGGTGGGCATATCGGTAGATAACCAGCGTAAAAAAGCAGATGTGCCATCAATAGGATCCACCACCCAGCAGCGGGGTTTTTGGTAGCGGCTGCCATCGTCGGCGGTTTCTTCGCTCAGCCAGCCATCATCAGGAAAAGCCTCGGCAAAAGCCTGCTGCAAAAACTGATCGATAATCTTATCGGCTTCGGTGAGTGGATTATGCCGATCGCCATCCTTGTACTGGGTTTTACAGGCGCGCCCCGCGTAACGCAAAGCAATCTGCCCGGCTGCCACGGCTGTTTTTTGGGCAAAATCGAGTTCTTTTTTCAATAACATGGTTTAAGTATAAGGCAACATCTTGCTTCATGCGAGAAAATCAGCAACATTGGCATATGCCTATGAACACAAATGCCTCCGATTTTCCAAATACCCCCATGATGCAGCAGTACCTGCAAATAAAACAGCAATATCCAAGCTATATATTGTTTTATCGCATGGGTGATTTTTTTGAAATGTTTGCCGATGATGCGCTGGCCGCAGCAGATGTGCTGCAAATTACCCTCACCCGCCGCCGTTCTGCGAAGGAAGGTGACGAAGGTGTGCCGATGTGTGGCGTGCCCTTTCATGCAGCAGAAGGCTACATTGCCAAGCTAATAGAAGCTGGCTTTAAAGTAGCTCTGTGCGAGCAAACGGAATCGCCAGAAGCCGCCAAAAAACGGGATGGCCACAAAGCACTGGTGCGGCGAGAGGTAACGCGCCTGTACACGGGCGGGACATTAACCGAAGATAATTTGCTCCCTGCGCAGGAAAGTCGCCGGCTGGCTGCGATTGTCCTGCAAGATGAAAAAGGGGCGCTGGCACACTTAGATTTATCGACCGGTACCTGTGGTGTGCAAACAATCACCGCAGGTAATTTATCTGGGGTATTAGCGGCCTTGAATCCGGCAGAAATTCTCGTCGCTACGGCTATAACTGCCACACAGCCGTATAACCCCACCATAGACCCCACCTTCTTTCAGGCAGATGGAGAGGACTATACAACGGCATTTTCTCAACCAGTGCCATGGGAGAATACAGCCCAGCAAGCGGCCATGAATGCGCTGCTTGGTTATGTGCATTATACCCAGCGCGGGCAACTGCCAGCCCTTCAAAATCCAACTTTGCAAACCCTGCATGATCATTTATTGATGGACGCACAAACTCGCCAGAATTTGGAGATTGTCACCACCCGCAAAGGCCAGCGCAAGGGCAGCTTATTGGGGGTCATAGATAACACTGTCACGGCGGCGGGTGCGCGCTTGCTGCAAAGTTGGTTAAGCCACCCGCTGACCAATATTGCCGCTATTGAACAACGCCAACAAGCGATTCAGGCCTTCAAAGATGCCGTGGATGCCCGCCAACAGTTGCGTAACCTGTTGCGGCACAATGCCGATCCTGCCCGTGCGATAGGTCGTGTCTGTTTGGGGCGGGGCAGCCCGCGGGATGTGCATCATATTCGGCTAACGCTGGCAAAACTCCCGCAAATCGAGCAAACGGTACAAACTTTGTCGCCAGCCGCCCTACAACAGGCCGCGGCGAAGCTACGCGGCTTTGATAGTTTATGCCAAACGCTGGATGCTGCGCTGGCAATGGAAGATTTACCCCAGCTGGCGCGGGATGGTGGGTTTATCCGCGCAGGGTTTGATGCCCAGCTGGATACCTATCGGGATTTACAATCAAATGGCTTGTTACGCCTGCAAGCGTTGGAACAAAAGGAAAAAGAGGCCACGGGCATCAGTACCCTCAAGCTAAAATATAACAAAGTATGGGGTTATTTTTTTGAAGTAAGTCAAAATCAGGCAGCCAAAATACCAGAAAATTTTATTCATCGCCAAACCACCAGCCAAACTCAGCGGTTTTCAACGGCCGACCTCATGACGCTGGAGCGGGATGTGGGCGCAGCAGGCGCCAATGCCCTGAGCCGGGAACAACAGATTTTTCAAACATTGGTGGAGACGATCACCCAACACAGCTTATCTCTGCTGGATATGGCCGAGGCGTTGGCAACACTAGATGTTTATGCTGCCAATGCGGAATTAGCCCATAACCAGCAATACATACGCCCTACTATAGTGGCGCACGCGGCGTTTGAGGTTACGCACGCCCGCCACCCAGTGGTAGAACAACTGGTGGACACGTTCATTCCGAACGATTGCCACTTGGGTAGCAATCAGCTCTGGATTTTAACCGGCCCGAATATGGCAGGAAAATCAACATATTTACGCCAAAATGCCTTGATGATTATTCTAGCGCAGGCGGGGTTATTTGTGCCGGCAGATGCCGCAGAAATTGGCCTTACGGATCGTATTTTTACCCGAATTGGTGCTGCGGATGATCTGGCCGAGGGGCAGTCCACCTTTATGGTAGAAATGCTGGAGACAGCCCAGATTCTGACTGAAGCCACCGCCCGCTCTTTTGTGGTGTTGGATGAAATGGGGCGGGGCACTGCTACATACGATGGTATGTCTCTCGCGTGGGCTTGCATTGAACATATGGTGATGCATATTGGTTGTCGCACCCTGTTTGCTACACATTATCATGAACTTACTGCTTTAGCCATAATGTTTGATGCGGTGGACGTGTATCATGTGGCAGCAGAAGAATGGCAGAATGATATTATCTTTCTGCATACGGTTAAACCGGGCGCCGCGCCGCGCAGCTATGGTATTCAGGTAGCGCGCCATGCGGGCGTGCCGGATACGGTTATCCAGCGTGCGACTGATATCCTCCATGGTCTTGAGCAAACAGCCAGTGGCGGGCAAACGGCCAAAGCGGGCGACTTACCTTTATTTACCGCGCCGCCAACCAATACCTATGCGGCTGTGGCAACGCCAGCCGATACGCGCCTGTCCAAACTGGATGCGGTGGATGTTGATGCCCTTACCCCGCGCGAGGCACTGCAGCTGCTGTATGAACTGAAAGCCAAAACATAATGGGTATTCTCAAATCTTCCCTCGTCATTAGCTTCTGGACACTTATCTCGCGGGTTTTGGGCTTTCTGCGCGATGTGGCGTTGGCAAACAAGCTGGGTGCCAGCGCGGCCTCGGATGCCTTTTTTGTTGCACTGACCCTGCCCAATCTGCTGCGCCGGCTACTGGCAGAGGGGGCGTTCAATGTGGCATTTATCCCCCTGTTTACCGAAAAGCTAAACAGCAGTGCGGAAGATCGGCAGCAATTTCTGAATGTGGTGGTTTCGTGGATGCTGGTCGTTTTGGTGGGCATGACGCTGCTGGCAGAGGTTATCATGCCAGCACTGGTAGCGATACTGGCACCCGGTTTTGTGGATGACCCAGAAAGATTCAGCCTGACGGTAGCACTGGCGCGTGTTACTTTTCCCTATTTACTCATGATAACGTTGGCCAGTCTAGCCGGCGCATTGTGTAACAGTATTAAAAAGTTTGCCTTTTTTGCGGCCGCCCCCACATTGTTGAATGTAGGGATTATAGCCAGCCTGTTCGGATTAACCCCTTTTGGCCTATCGCCGGTGTGGGCAGCAACAATCGGTGTGCCGATGGGCGGGGTGCTGCAAATTTTGCTGATGATATATGCTTTATACACCCGTACCCCATTTCGGCCGCGCTTTTCCCTGCAAAACCACCCAGACACCACCTTATTGCTCAAGCGTTTCTGGCCTGCGGCCCTTGGGGTAGGGGTGCTGCAAATCAGTTACATGATTGATATGATGCTGGCCTCTTTTTTATACGAAAAAGCGGTAACTTATTTGCAGTTTGCCAACCGTTTTTACCAAATGCCCCTGTCCCTGATTGGTATTTCGCTGAGCACTGTGCTGCTGCCACATTTTGCTGGCGCCCTGAGTAAGGGCGATCATCATCAGGCCAATTTCAGCTTTCAGCGTGCCATGCTGGGGGGGCTTAGTTTGGCGCTGGCCGCTACCGTGGGTATTGTGCTGCTGGCCGAGGAAATGATTCTTACCCTGCTGCAGCATGGCCAGTTTACCACGCAGGCAGCTACCGCCACAGCTTGGGCTATGGCCGCGTACACCTTGGGTCTGCCAGGATATATTCTGACCAAAATAGCCAGCACAGCTTTTTTTGCCAATGGCGATACCCGTACGCCAGTACGTGCGGCGATATATGCCCTGGTGCTAAACCTCATGGCGAATATTATTTTTATGCAGTTTATGGGGCATGTGGGGATTGCCCTCGCAACAGCTGTTTCCGGCTGGGCACATGCCTTGCTCCTTATGTTCTGGCTGAATAAAACCAACATATTTCTGGTTAAATGGTGCCATATTCAGCCCATTGTGCTAAAAACGGTGCCACTTTGCCTGATTATGGCACTGGCACTGGCGTGTTACCAACGTTATGTACCTTTTGGCGGTGGCTTTGGGTGGGAATTCCTCTGGTTGAGTGGCGGCATTGGCTTGGGCACGATTATTTTTGTGCTGGGCATTCAGTTTTTTGGTGTTTTTGATCTCAAGGCCCTCGTCCGCCGCACCACAAAATAACCAAACATTAAGGCCAATACCACAGCGCAGGCCAGCCATGTATTGCGGTATTCTGCGTGCCGCTGTGGTGATATAGCCTGCGCTTGCTCGATGGGCAAAAATGCTGGATGGGTCTGGTGGCGGGCTTCCACATATACATCCTGCCGTATATTTGCCGCTATTGCCTGCGGATCCAAAAACAGCAGCTCTTGCGGGTTGGTATTGTAAACAGGGCCACCTAACCAGCCTCGGCGTTCGGGAAAAGTACGAATAATGCCTTCTATGGTGGCGTTACCGGCAGAGATTTCAGGCAAGCCTTGGTTCCGTTGGCGCATTTGCCAGCCTCGGTCTATCAGTATGCGGCCGTACTGTGTTTGGAGGGGGGTAAATAAACGCCTGCCTGTCAGGCTGCTATTGGGCTGGTGTAACAACACAACGCTGGCAGCAGGTTGCCATTCTCCGCGCAGGATAAGCCGCCGCCCTGCGTTATATGGTGTAGCTTCCAAAGCAGGCGGCATATTTTTTTGGGCTTCGAAAGTGGCAAGATGTGCTATTTTTTCGACCATACGCTGGTGCTGCCAGATGGCAAGGCCAGCAAAGAGCAACTCAAAAATCACAAAAGCAACCAGTGGCCAGAAAAAATATGCAAAAGAGGTTTTAACAGATGACATGACAAGCTATTCTGACACCGCCTATGAAGAGAGTACACCCTGAATGAAAAAAATCCCCAAGAATATACTATTAGCGCTGGTTGTGCTGCTTATTGTAACCGTGTGGCTTGTTTCTGGTATGGTGGGCTCGGCGAAAAGCAGCAAGCATCAGGCACAGCAAACCACACAGCCGCCGGCCGTAAAAGTAGAGACATTCCAGCCCCAACCATACGCGCGCACCCTTAAACTTGTGGCGCGCAGTACGCCGCAAACACAGGTAAATGTTGCCGCCCAGACAGAAGGCGATATTATCTCCCGCCGGGTGGATCGGGGGAGTATGGTGCAACAGGGCGATGTGCTGCTGCGCATAGACCCTGCTACCCGTGCCGCTGCATTAAAAGCAGCACAAGCAGAAAAACAGGCGATTGCCGCCCGTTTGGCATCGGCACGCAGCCTGCAGGAGGAAGGCTTAGCCTCCGCCACCCAAGTGGCCGAGCTAGGGGCTCAGCTAGCCAATGCAGAGCGGACAATAGCCGAAATTGAACAGGATATTCAGTACACAACGGTTAAGGCACCTTTCACAGCGCGCGTGGAAGACCGTTATGTGGATAAAGGCGATTTTGTGAAGGTAGGCGCTTCATTATTCTCTTTAGTCGCGCAGGAAACTTATCTGATTACCGGGTTTGCCGCCCAAGACCAAGTAGGCCTGATTCAGGAAAATATCAGCGCCACCGCAACCCTGGCCAATGGGCAAAAAGTGCGGGGTACTATTCGCTTTATTGCCTCGCAAGCTGATCCGCAAACCAAAA
>CAZDNZ010000065.1:0-3282 GCA_964506925.1 uncultured Pseudomonadales bacterium
ACGCGCCCCCGCAAGGTGGCCGCGGCCTATGCCAGCATCTGGGGCGATGATTTAACGGCCGAGGCGCCACTTATCCGCACCACCAGAGCCCAAGCAGCTGCGCTGGCAGCCCATTTTGATGATTCATGGCACATAGAGATTGCCATGCGCTATGGCGAACCTGCCATTCCAGATCAACTGGATAAACTGGTGCAGGCTGGCTGTGGCGAGATATTTATTTTGCCACTCTATCCTCAGTTTGCTGGAGCAACCACCGCTACAGTGTACGATG
Organism: uncultured Pseudomonadales bacterium; assembly: GCA_964506925.1. Classification (GTDB taxonomy): domain Bacteria; phylum Pseudomonadota; class Alphaproteobacteria; order UBA2136; family JAPPOO01; genus CAZDNZ01. The sequence goes on from CAZDNZ010000065.1 coordinate 272, forward strand.
CTGCCGCACAGTGGCTACAAAAGAAAAACTGGGTGCCGCCACTACACTTTTTAGGCCCGTATTATGATGATCCGGCCTATATTGCGGCTCTCAAGGCATCGGTGATGGCAGATTTGGCCAAGCTGGACTGGCAACCAGATGTACTCTTAACCAGTTTTCACGGGCTGCCTGTGCGGTACTGCCGCAACGGTGACCCTTATTTTTGCCATTGCCATAAAACGGCACGCTTACTGGCAGAAGCGCTGAATTGGTCTTTCAGCACCGATCTGCCAACCGCAGAGGCCGCCGCACAGGCCACAGCGCCTGCGGTTCAGTTATGCTTTCAGTCTCGGTTTGGGCCTGAAAAGTGGCTCACCCCGGCAACGGATAAAACGCTGGCACAGCTGGCTACAGCAGGTGTCCAAAAGGTTGCCGTCATGTGCCCGGGCTTTAGTGCGGATTGTTTGGAAACTTTGGAAGAAATTGCGATTGCCGGGCGGGAAACTTTTTTGGAGGCAGGGGGCACGCATTTTCATTATATCCCTTGCCTGAATGAGGCGCCGGCCCATATTAACCTGCTAGCGGCACAGATACCCATGCTGAAAGAATAATATTTTATCGTCTTAATCGTCGTTAACTTTACATTTGCACAGTTAAACAGCTTTAACCACATTCTCCAGCAGGCTGAGTACGGTTAAAGGCCCCACACCACCGGGCACAGGGGTAAGGGCAGCCACATGCCCCAGTAGGTCTGGCGCGGCATCGCCAACCAGTTGGCTTTTGCCGTCTGCCGTTTGTTGGCGCGTGATGCCAATATCGATCACAGTGGCCTGTGGGCTAACCATTGCCGGCGTCAGCAAACCCGGTTGGCCGGTAGCCGTACATATAACATCTGCCTGTTGCATGATGTGGGCATCCATAGGGCGCTCGAGGGAGAAAATATCCACATGGGCGCCACGGTGTTGCAGCATCAGGGCTAATGGCGCGCCAACAAGGCGGGAACGACCAATCACACATACATTTTTGCCGGATACAGGTATATGATAAAAATCCAGCAAAGTCATAACGCCCAGCGGCGTCGCTGGCCAAAACACATGGGGGTCGCCAGCCTCTTGCTTTTGTTGGCTGGCGTCGGTTAGGCCGTCCACGTCTTTATGGGGGGGTATCTGGTTTAAGGCGGCGGTGGCATCCAGATGATCTGGCAGCGGCAGTTGCAAAATAATACCGTGTATATGCGGCGTAGCCGCCAGTTCGTGCAGGGTAGCATGGAGTGCGGCTTGGGTTATATTGGCGTGCAGATGGCTCAGGTAAAAGTTACAGCCCAAGGTACTGGCCATATCCTGTTTTTTGCGGACATAGGTCATACTCGGGGGATGATGCCCCACCATCACAATGGCCAACCCGGGTGGCGTGGCATAGGTTTGGATAAGCGCCTGCAAGGCAGGTTGGCGTGCCTCCAGCACCGGTTGGGCGGTCAGTAAACGGGTTGCCATGGTACGGGTTATGCCTCCTATTCTCATTTAACTTAACAATGACCCATTGTTAAGTGGTCAAATCGCTCGGTACACTTTGGCAAAGCCAAAATGTACCTTGCGTTTGGTCTGCGTGAACCCACGCAGACATCGTCGTTTAACTGTCCAAATGCGAAGTTAAATGACGATAGTTGTAACGATGTGCCTGTACGTACACCGTTTGCATTTTTCGTATTTGAAATTCCTTGAGAACGTCTATACCATTAAGTTGTATTTTTTTCAAAGAGAAGCGGCACATGGTCAAAGAATATGTAGAAGTTTGTATTGTTGGGGGCGGTATTGTTGGCCTGATGTGCGCCGATGCCTTGTCTCAGCAGGGGTACAGCGTCCGGCTGGTCGATCGGCATTATATGGGGCCGCAGCGTGGTAATGTTGTGGCCATGACGCGCCATGGCCACTCGCCAGAGGGGGCGCAGTTTATGCGTTTTTCCCAAAAATGCTGGAAAGAAGATATGGGTGACCATGCCCGAGATATTGGCATGGTACCGCTGGGTAGCTTGCAACTATGCTTGCAAGAAGCAGAGCTTGAGCCCCTCCGTACTGCCCAAAAAGCCGATGCGGAGGCTGGATTTGTCAGCCACTTAATGGAAGATCGCGAGACGATGCAATCTCTCTTGGGGGGCTTTGAAGTTGCCACAGATGTGCAAAGCTGCTGGCTGCGAACTGGCGATATGGTTTTGCGTTCGGATGAGGCTTTATCGCTGGTACGCCAGCGGGTGGTGCGCCAAGGTGTGCGTATTTGGGGGGCGGATGATGTCTGTGCATTGCTAATGAATAAGGAGCATGTGTGCGGCGTGCAAAATACCCATGGGGATGTGTGCATGGCGCAACATGTGGTCATTTGTGCCGGGGCTTACACAGGATCTCTGCTGAAGACCTTGGGGCTGCACATGCGGCTGCGGCCTGCCCGCGCCCATGTTATGGAAATAGAGGTGCATGGCGCCCTGCCATTACCCACAATTGTGCAGCCATATGCCGAGGGTTGCCTCCGGTTGCAGGCAATTAATCAACAGCGTGCTTTGCTTTCTTATGATGGGCTGATGGCGCCAGAGCAAGCCACGTACAACCCAAGTATTGATCCGGAAACCGAGGCTTTTATGCTGGCGCAGGTGGCGCATTGGGCTGATAACTTAAAGCAGGTCAGGCGTATTCAGGGGTGGACAATGCTGCAAAGCGTTACGCCCGACCTTACCCCAGTGATTGGTGACGTGGCGTCTCATCCTGGGCTGTATGTGGTGGCCGGATTACAGGCGCAAACCTATGCCTATGCGGCGGGCGCAGCACGCCTGATTCGGGATATTATTCTGGATGAAAATCAGGTACCTGCGGCATTGCGCAAGTGTGTGTCGCCCAAACGGTTACTGCGGGGCACGTGGCAGTCACGGACGCTGCAGGATTTGTATCCACTTGTGAGTACACCTATAATGCCGCCCGCCGACGAACAGGCAGAGACAGAAAAACCGCCGGAGGAGGATTCAGCCGAAGAAGAAGTAGCAGAAG
>CAZDNZ010000065.1:3382-6586 GCA_964506925.1 uncultured Pseudomonadales bacterium
GAAACACCTACTGAAACGGCGACTGGGGCATAAACAAAAAAAATTGTGCAATGCAAAAAAAGTATTGTCAGCGTGGATGCTTATTGTTACTGTTACCTTGCCGTTTAATAAAAAGGAAATAAAGATATGACACAATCCAACACAACAAATCCATTCGGAAACTTTGAATCATTTGCCAAAGCCAGCCAAAACTTTATGGATATGGGCAACATGATGCAGTCCACAAAACAACAAACAGAAACCATGCGCCAAGTAACAGGCGTGATGACCGAAACATTCACCCAGTGCTTTGAGCGTGGCATGGCAATGCTGCAATCTTCTATGGAGCAAAATATTCAAGCTGCCCGCGATATTTCTTCAGCCCAAGGTATTGAGGATATGGTCAGCAAACAGTCTCAGTGCTTCCAAACCAACGTAAAATCTGCGCAGGAGCAAAGCCAGGAATTAGCGCAAATGGTGCAGGAAGGTTCACAAAAAGCGTTCAACTTGGTTTCCGAGCAAGCCAACGAAACGTTTAAAAACATGCAATCGCAAGCTGAAAATGCTACGAAAGCGGCCAGCAAAAAGTAGTTTTTTGTTGATAAACTTGTGTATAGAAAACGTCCCCTCTGGGGGCGTTTTCTGTTATTTTGAGGGATATGAATCCGTTATCGGTACTTGGTCAGTTATGGCTGCCCCCTCAGGGGCAAACGCCCCATGCACTGGCGCAACAACTGGGCATCACCCCAGTTTTGGCCGATATATTGGCACAACGCCTGCCCACGGATGACGCTGCGGCTTACCTCGATTTTCTATCACCTAGCTTACAAAGCCTGCCTAGCCCAACCCAGCTGCAGGGGATGGCCGCCGCCGTCCGGCGCATTATACAGGCCATCGAGCAGCATGAAAAAATTGCGGTATTGGGCGATTATGATGTGGATGGTGCTTGTGCCAGCGCCTTACTGCTGCGGTATTTGCGTTTTTTTGAGATAACCCCCGTGCTTTATGTGCCGGATAGATTAACCGAAGGCTATGGCCCTAACGAACGGGCGATTGAAACGTTCATCCAGCAGGGGGTTAATCTGATGATTACGGTAGATTGTGGCAGTACTGCCCATGCGCCATTGGCCAAAGCCCAAGCCGCAGGTATAGATGTGATTATTACCGATCACCACCAAGCGCCGCCGCCGCTGCCGGATTGCTTTTGCTGCGTAAATCCAAACCGGTGGGATGAAGATGTGCCGGATTTACAGGTTTTATGCGGGGCTGGCGTGGTGTTTTATGTGCTGATGGCCGTGAACCAAGCCTTAAAAGGGCAGCGCGAAACCCCGGATATTCGCTGGCTGCTGGATTTAGTCGCTCTCGCGACAGTGGCAGATTTAGTGCCTGTTACGGGGGTGAATCGGGTGCTGGTGCGCCGGGGGTTGGAAGTTCTGAACCAACGGCAAAATATAGGGCTGGCGGGTATTTTGGCGGATATTGAAGGGGCGCAGACCGTTCAGCAAACTGTGACCACCCAAACGCTGGGGTATCAGGTAGGGCCACGGCTGAATGCGGCTGGCAGGCTGGCCGATAGTACATTGGGCGCGCGCCTGCTGGCGACAGAAGATGCCCAGCTGGTGGCCGATATTGTGCCACGGCTAAGTAAATTGAATCAGGAACGCAAGCGCCTGCAAGAAGCCGTACTGGAGGAGGCATTAGCGCAGGCCACCCTGCAACAAGATGAACCTCTGATTTTTGTCAGCGGTGCCGGGTGGCATCCGGGCGTTATTGGAATTGTGGCCGGTAAGTTGAAGGAACAGTTCTATCGCCCTAGTTTTGTGCTGGCAGTGGGGGAGGATGGCACCGCCACCGGCTCAGGTCGTTCCATCCCCGGTGTAGATTTGGGGCAGTGCCTGCATCAAGTGCGGGATTTACTGCTGCGGGGAGGGGGCCATGCGATGGCTGGTGGCCTGACCGTAGCTCAAGAGCGCATGGCTGAAGTGCAGGCCGCATTAGCGGCAGCCGTGAAAGCGCAAACAGATGTGGTGCCAGATATTTTTACGCCGCGGCTGCATGTGGCCGGGCAAGTTATGCCCGCCACGCTGACGCCTGAATTTTTAGACGAGCTGACGCGACTTGCCCCTTATGGCATGGGGCACCGCGAGCCTATATTTGCCCTCCAGCAAACGGTCATTCAAGATGTACGCCCCGTGGGGGATGGCACGCACCTAAAATTAGGCTTACAAGGGCCCGATGGCCAGCGGGTGGGCGGTATTGCTTTTGGTGCCATGCAAACAGCCCTCGGCCCCTGCCTGATGCAGCACAAAGGCCAACGGTTGGTATTGGCTGGCCAAGTAAAGGCCAACACTTGGCAGGGCCGCACCCGCGTGGATTTTGAAGTGCTGGATGCGCATACGGCCTATGCGGCAGACTTTACATCTTAGATGTAAGGCGGACATCAGAATCACTTTTGACATGGACACTATAATAAAGGTTGATAATCATTTAAGTTTTAGACTACAATAACTCTTGAAAAAGGTTTGATAAAATGCACACATACGTAAATACCCGCGACATTTTCTGGGAAGATCGAAGAGAATGTGGCATTGATACCCTCGCAGATTTTTCAGGCAAGGTTGCCATTATTACGGGAGGTGGCAAAGGTATTGGCCGGGAGATTGCCCTAAAACTGCTGAGTTCGGGTGCAAGTGTTTATGTTATGGCACGTACATCTGGTGCGGATTTAGCTGAAAAATATAGTAACTGCCATTTTTATCCATGCGATGTAAGCAATACGAAGAAAACAAAAGAAATTGTTGATGAGATTTACGCAGCGCATGGCCATATAGACCTTCTGTTTAATTGCGCAGGTGTTGCTGATCTGACCGATATCAAAAACGAAAGCGAAGCGCTTTTTGATCGTATCATGGATACAAATTTTAAGGGCACGCGCAATTTAATGGTGCATACGATTCCCTACCTTGAGGCATCAAATGGCCATATTCTTAATTTTTCATCCATCTGGGCATTGCCGGGCGTTAATCTGAGAGGCGATGCCGCCTATTCTGCTGGGGATGCTGCCATCTTAAAATATACAGAAGTTGCAGCACATGAATTACCAGATGTTCGTATTAATTGCCTTTCTCCTGCCCTTGTCGAAACTGGTATGAATGATGACATGACAGAACAACAGCGTTTAGATTTCGTAGAACTTTATCCGGAGAGAGACACGCTCATTCAGCC
>CAZDNZ010000066.1:0-6574 GCA_964506925.1 uncultured Pseudomonadales bacterium
ACAGCATGCTGTATAAGGGCAGGGCGTTTTATTGTACCTGTGCCCATGTAGTCCAATCGGTAGAGACAGAGGACTTAAAATCCTTCCAGTGGCGGTTCGAGTCCGCCCATGGGCACCACACTATAAGTACAGACGCTTTTGATGAATCAGGATGACATAAGTACCCAATATGTTTGTAGAAACCAACAAAGCCATTGCGTTGCTGAAGCAAGGCGAGGTGGTGGCGCTCCCCACAGAAACAGTCTATGGGCTGTCGGCTGATGCCACCAATGCCGCCGCCGTGGCCGAAATTTATCGCCTGAAACAACGCCCCCAGTTTAATCCGCTTATTGCCCATTATGCCGATATCAACGCCGTAGCTGAGGATGTTTTGCTGAATGAAGCTGCGCAAAAATGTGCCGATAACTTTTGGCCCGGCCCTCTAACGATGGTGCTGCCCCAACAGCCGCAGTCGCGGTTGGCTACCTTAACCTGCGCTGGCCTGCCCACGGCCGCGGTACGCGTACCAAGCCACCCACTTATGCAGCAAGTGCTGGCCGAGTTATCGCTACCGCTGGCTGCCCCAAGTGCCAATATTTCAGGTAACATTACCGCCACAACAGCCATGCATGTGGCCAGCCAGTTTCCAGAGACGTTACCGATTTTGGATGGTGGTGCCTGTGACGTGGGCTTGGAATCCACCATTATCGATCTCACTACCGACCAGCCCGCCATTTTGCGGGTAGGGGGGATACCACAGGCAGACATCGAAGCCTGCATCGGTCCGGTACATATGGCACAGGCGGATGGGCAGATTAAAGCCCCCGGCATGTTATTGCGCCACTATGCGCCCCGCAGCCCACTGATACTGACAGAGCCAGCAACATGGCCAGCCAAGGCGGTGTTTATCTTTTTTGGGGAGAAGCCTGCGCATATTCCAAGCCATGTGACTTGTTTACCGCTGGGACATACCGACCAAGCGGCCGCGCGCTGTTTGTTTCAACGGTTACATGAAGCAGATGCCCTGCAGCCCGACCTGATTGTTGCGCCCTTAATTCCCGCAGCTGGGCTGGGTAGTGCCATTAATGACCGCTTGCAACGCGCAGCGCAGGCCTAGATAGATTGCAGCGTGCAGCGTTAATTGGCCGTATCGTCCAGTATATCGTAAATGGAGAAAGCCTCGCTAGGCATCACCGTGCTAATGGCATGCCGGTAAACCAGCTGGGTAATGCCATCGCGGGTGAGGGTGAGCACTTCATCATCGTAGGCGGTCAGATGGCCAGAGAGCTTAACCCCGTTGGTCAGAAAAACCGTTATTGGTGATTGGCAATCTTTCAGGCGGTTCAAAAAGGCGTGTTGAATGTGTGTCATGTTATTTTTCGTTCCTGTTATTTTATTATCGTATGTTTTATACGAGCTTTTATGTCGTGTAAAACAAAGGTTTTACTTTTTTATGTGGTGGCGTTTTTTACCTTCTTTATTGGTATACAGCTGTATGTAGCGTTAAATCGTCGGATTACAACCCTTGGATAAAAAATTTGTACCGCGCTGTATACTATAATAACTTATGTTTGACCACTAAAAAATTTAGCTGAATTTCCTGCCGTTTCTTTGCATCAAACCGTTCTGAACTCAACGCCGCCAAAATGGTGGATACACCAGCATAAGCAGGGTAAACAGCTCCAAGCGCCCCAGCAACATGGCCAAACACAAAATAAGCTTGGCACTATCGGGCAGATGCCCATAGCCAGCCTCCGGCCCCACACCACCAATACCGGGCCCAACATTGGCTAACGTGGCGGCCGAGGCCGAGAAGGCCGTTAAAACATCCACCCCACTTGCGGCCAACAGCAGGGCAATAACGGCAAAAGAAATAACAAACAAGCCCACAAATGCCCACACAGCTTGCAACACAGGCATAGGCACCGGCTGCCCATGCATTTTAATATGCTGCACACCATGCGGATGCAGCAGGCGGCTCATTTCCCGCTGCCCTTGCCGAAAAATCAGCATAATCCGCAAAACTTTCATGCCACCGGCGGTGGATCCACTACAGCCACCCACAAAACTGAGCAGCAGAATCATAATCAGCAGCACAGGCGGCCAGAGGGCAAAATTGGTGGTACTAAAACCTGTGGTGGTAACAATAGAGGTAAGGTTAAACAGCGCCAGCCGGAAGGGCTCGCTCGCACCGTGCAGGTGCAAAACAGTAGCGCCTGTAAAAATACTGGCGGTCAACAGGGCAAAAAATATTTTATTTTCCGCTATTTTGCCATAGGGAAAAGACCATGGCCGCCGCAAAAACTGAAAATGCGTCGCAAAGTTAAGCGCCCCCAGTATCATAAACACGACTGCAATATTTTCAATGGCTTGGCTGTTAAAATGCGCGAAAGAAGCATCATAATTGGCAAAACCTGCCGTGGCAACCGTGGTAAAAGCATGGCAGATGGCATCAAACCAGCCCATGCCAGCCACCCAGTAAGCGGCGGCGCAACACAGCGTTAGAAATGTATAAATAAACCAAAGGGTCGCTGCTGTTTTATGCAGGCGTGGTTGTAATTTATCTTTGGTTACACCGGGCATTTCCGACCGATATAACTGCATACCCCCCACGCCTAAAAAGGGCAAAATGGCGATCGCCAGCACCACAATCCCCATACCACCAAGCCATTGCAGCAGGGCCCGCCAAAATAATATACTCGCAGGCAGAGATTCTATATTGGAAAAAATACTCGCCCCCGTGGTAGTAAGGCCGGAGACAACCTCAAACAAAGCATCCAGCGGCGTGGCTACCCCGATAAGCCATAAAGGGACTGCCCCAATGAAGGATAAGCCCGTCCATGTTAGGCAGGTTAGCAGGATGCCATCTCGGTGGTTTATCTCAAAATGCTGGCGTTTAAACATAAAACAGAGGGAGCCGCCCACAAAAAAAGTGCCCATACTGGTGAATAAAAAATGGGCAGCCTGCCCATCGGCAAACCACCAGCCTACAACGGCCGGTGTTAGCATAAACAAGCTAAAAAAAACCGTGAACAGACCAAATATATAGAAAATGCCCGGATAATGCATGCTTGAATTGTTATCAAGTTCTGTTGCTTTGGCAAGCATGTTGTCTTGAAACTTTGTTTAAAGGCGGTTAATATTCAAATGTAAAAAAGAAAGTTAAACATATGTCTTCCAGCAATGCCCGTGGTCAACTCCCCCGCTTACCTTTTACTTTGCCTGTGCGGCTGTTTGTTAAATGGTCCAGTATCCTTATTATTATTATTGCGTTGGTGGGCATTTGGTTAGCGCATACCATTGTTTCAACCCGTCAGGCCGACTACGAGGCCGAAATGAAAGCACGGGTAGCGATTCAAGCCGCTGGGCGAGCCGATGTGGTGGCAGAGTATCTGGCTGGCCAGCTGGCACTGGCAGATAACCTCATATCTTCCGACCTTGTGCGCTTGTTCGCCACCGAAATTGGCAGCACGAATGGCAACCTCCCGCAAGGGGCAGACGAGGGTGGCGTAGGGGCGGATAGCACCTACTCGGCACTTATGGCGCAGTTGCCCTATATGCAGCAAACCATCAAAGATTTTGTCAAAAGCAATAACCTGCGCGCCGCTTATATGTTTAATCAGTCCGGTGATACCTTTTTGGCCAGCCGTCCATTGCAAGACTTCACCCCGCCCCAGCAAAAAGGTGTGAATCGGGTGTTCGCGGCGGGTCAACCACGGGTATTACCCATACGCACGGCCGACGGTGCGCTTGAGCTGGATATGTTAAAGCCCATCTTCGCTTTGGATAATGCGGAAAAAAATCGTGTGGCAGCCGTATTGATGATGACCATTAAACTAGATAATGTGCTGGAAAAGCTTCTAAGCTTAGGGCCATTGGCCAATCCTGGCGAATCTGCCACGTTAATTCAGGCCACCAACGGCGATATTTTACAATATATAACGCCGACCGACACCAAACAGCTGGCCTTTACCCAAGAGGATTTTATGGCATATCTGGCGACAGATGCTGCCACGCTGGCGCATCCGTTGCATAATAATCCGGCGTTTTTGTCTTATGCGCCAGTGCTGGATACCCCTTTTGGCGTTATGGTTTCCTATGATGCCCAGCAGGCTTTAAGCTTCATGGAGCTTTATCGGAATGGGGTTTACGGTATTGTCAGCCTGGCCAGCTTAACCCTTGTGGCCTTTACGTTATTAATTGTCGGGCATTTGTTAGCACAACGGAATCGCACCCGGGTGAAACATCAGGGCAACACTATGCAAGCCTTGGTACGCGCGATTGAAATTAGAGACCCCCATTTGGCCGGGCATCACAATGCCATGGCGCGGCTGGCTGTTCAGCTTGGGAACGACTTTGAATTGCCTGTGCGCCAAAGATCCACATTATATTATGCTGCCCAACTGAGTGGCGTAGGGAAAGTGTTTGTGCCGCAAGATATTCTGACGAAAAAAGGTAAACTGACGCAGGAAGAGCGGCAAAAACTGGAAGAGCATGTAAACCATGCCGTTAACGTGCTGGATGGTATCGATTTTGACCTCCCCATCAAACAGGTGGTCAGTCAAATGGCCGAACGGATGGATGGCACGGGCTATCCCAATAGTTTACAGGGTGAGCAAATCAATATTTTATCCCGGATTCTGGCGGTGGCAGATGTTTATTGCGCCCTGATTAAGCCCCGCAGTTATCGCGAAGCCCTAACGCCGGAAGAAGCGATAGCCCAATTACGCAAGGAAGATACCCGTTACGATCAAAAAGTGGTGGATGCCTTGGCACACCGTGTACAAGGGCAGCCACTGAACCCACGTGTATAAAAAACAGCTGGGTGGCGCATTATGCAGCAATTATTTATGGTGATTGTGGTGGGTTCTCTTTGAATCTGGCGATATATCTGGTAGGTTTATACGCAAGAGATTTATGCTGAAGAAAGGGAGATATATGTTCAGATTATTTTTATCCATAGCCATTATGCTGGTTGTTGCGGTCCCCCACAGTTGGGCGCGTATTCAAATTAACCTCGATGCGCCCGGAGCCAGCCCTCTGCCCATTGCCGTGCCGGATTTTCATGCAATGCGTACCGCGGATAATCAGCTGGCTGCAGATATTGCCAAAGTTGTGCGCGAGAATTTTCATCACAGTGCCATGTTTAATGTGCTCAGCCAGCAAGCCTATCTGCAAGACCCAGAGACACTGGCCATTGCCGGGCCTATGTATCAGGATTGGCGCTTGATAAATGCCGATGCGGTTATTGGGGCTACGGTACAGCAGGTGGTACAAGGGGGCGCACCTAAAGTGCAAATAGACTTCCGCTTATTTGATGTACAGGCCGAAAATGTGGTGATTGGCCGCCGCTATACCATAGATCGTAACTTCTGGCGGCATGCCGCGCATAAAATTTCTGATGATATTTATACCGAGCTTACGGGCGAACCCGGTTATTTTGCTTCCCGCATTGTGCATATTGGGGAACAACAGCAAGCTAATGGCCAAATACGCAAAAAACTATGCGTTATGGATCAGGATGGTGCGAATTATCAATGCCTCACCAATGGCGATCATTTGGTGCTGACCCCGCGGTTTAATCGGCAACTGCAAAAGGTTATTTATATGTCGTACGCCAATGGCAAACCGCGCCTGTATTTATTGGATCTCCCCACTGGACGTCAGGAAATTGTGGGCGATTTTGAGGGCCTGAACAGCTCGCCACGGTTTCATCCTAACGGGCAGCAAGTTGCCATGACCCTTACGCAGGGGCACGAGGGCAATCCCGAGATTTATACCATGGATCTGGCCACCCGTTCCCTTAAGCGGTTAACCAACTTTCGGGGGATTGATACCTCGCCAGATTATGCGCCGGATGGCAATCAGATTGTCTTTAACTCTACCCGTGCGGGCAAACCAGCTTTATATATTATGAATACAGATGGCACGGGCACCCGCCGCTTAACCTTCGGAAAAGGCCAATATTTTGCCCCGACATGGAGCCCACGGGGCGATCTGATTGCCTTTGTCAAACTTCTGAACGGCACTTTCCATATTGGTGTGATTGATCCACAAGGTAACGAGGAACGCTTGCTGACGGATGGCTTTATGGATGAATCGCCCACATGGTCGCCCAATGGCCGCGTGCTGGCCTTTGCGCGCCAAATGCCCGATGGTAAAACCCGCATCTATAGCATAGATTTAACCGGCTATAACCTCCGCGAATTACCAACACCGCAAGATGCCTCCGACCCCGCATGGTCGCCATTGGTACAATAAGGACGATTTAAGATGACACAACATATACAAATCCCCGCCAGCGGGCAGCCGATTCATTGGGAAAATGGCAAGCTGGTGATACCGCATAAGCCCATCGTTACCTATATTGAAGGGGATGGCATTGGCCCGGATATATGGCAAACAACACGTCGGGTGCTGGATGTAGCGGTACAGCACGCCTACGCTGGGGAAAAACGCATCGAATGGCTGGAAGTTTTTGCCGGCGAAAAGGCCAAAAATTTGTATGGTGACAATCAATGGCTGCCAAATGAAACGCTGGACGCTTTGCGCACCTATCGGGTTGGCCTGAAAGGCCCGCTCACGACGCCAGTGG
>CAZDNZ010000067.1:0-6422 GCA_964506925.1 uncultured Pseudomonadales bacterium
TAGCAATAAACCTTGCTTTGGGCAAGTCCCTCTGTCAGAAAAAAGGTATGGAACCAAACGCAGCCCCACAGCTTATCATTATCCCTACGCCTATTGGTAACTTGGAGGATATTACCCCGCGGGCGTTAAAATGGCTGGAAGCGTTGGATATTCTTGCCTGTGAGGATACCCGCCGGACGCGGCAGCTGTTGCAGCATTTTGGTATTTTGGGCAAAAAAAGGCTACTGGCACATCATCAGGGGAACGAGCAAGCCTCGGCGCAAGGCATTGTGAAACTTATGGAACAAGGGCAAAGCGTTGGCTATGTAACCGATAGCGGTATGCCTTGTATCTCCGACCCGGGATATGTGCTGGTGAAAGCCGCAGTGGCAGCAGGTGTGCCGGTTGTCCCGTTGGCCGGGCCGAGTGCAGTAACAACGGCGCTGGCCGGTGCTGGCGTGCCTGCCAGCCGTTTTGTGTTTCTGGGGTTTTTACCGCGCGGCAAAGGGCCACAAACCAAGTTGCTGCAGCGTTTTTTAACGGCACCGGAAGCACTGGTGATATATGAATCCCCCCAGCGGCTGGCCAAAACCTTAACCACGCTGGCAGAGGTGCTGGGGGCGCGGCCAGCTTGCCTATGCCGCGAGCTCACTAAAGCCCATGAAACATGGGTGCGGTTCGATTTACCAGCATTGGCTGCGTGGGCAGCCACGCAAGACATTAAAGGGGAATGTACGCTGGTAATTGGTGGGGCTGCGGAACAACGTTAAGCGTCTATCTGCATTTGCTTCTGAATTTTTTTGAAGGCACGGGCTTCCAGCTGGCGTACCCGCTCGCGGGAGACACCCAATTGCTGGCTTAGGTCTTCCAGTGTCGGGATATGCTCTGGCTCGCTGAGGCGGCGGGCGATAAAAATCATACGCTCGCGGTCATCCAATTGTTCCAGTGCTTGTTGCAGGTGGTAGCGGCGCACCTGATCTTCCTGCTGGTTGGAAAGGAGCTCCTCTTGAGATGGCGTGGTACTTATCAGCTGATCCTGCCATTGCATACCTTCTTCGTCATCGCCAACAATCGCGTTCAGGCTTTGGTCGCTGCCACTCAGGCGTTTTTCCATGTTTTTCACGTCAGAAATGTTGACCCCCAGCTCCCGCGCCATCAGTTCCAGTGTTTCGTTGCTGAGATGTTCTTGGCTGGCTTCTTGAAGCTGGGCCCGCAGTTTCCGGAGGTTAAAAAATAATTTTTTCTGTACCGAGCTGGTGCCAATTTTGACCAAAGACCAGTTATTGAGAATATATTCCTGCACCGAGGCACGAATCCACCACATGGCGTAGGTGGAAAGGCGGAAGCCGCGGTCTGGCTCAAACCGAGCAATGGCCTGCATCAGGCCGATATTCCCTTCTTGCACCATTTCATCCATGGGCAGGCCATAACCACGGAAGTTCTGGGCAACTTTGACCACCAGCCGCAGATAGCTTTGCATCAGCTGGTGAAACGCTGTTTCATCCTGCTGATTCACCCAGCGGTAAGCCAAGGCTTGTTCATCCTCAAAACTGAGGGGCGGGAAACTTTGTATCTGCCGCATGTAGTGGTTTAGCAGCGTGTTTTCATTGGTGTGTGCCATTGTTTTTTTCCTTTGTCTCTCCCTTATTCATGTCAAGGGGCTTGAACAAGACTTGACATTTTGCTGACATGCGTTATTTATTTAGTATACAAACAATCAAAATGATAAAGAGGTAAGAAATGCCAAAATGGATGCGAGGAACTGTTAGCGCAGCAACTGTGGGCGCTTTATTGGCAAGCTCAGTGCCTGTCTATGCAAAAGAGTATGATTCTGGCGGCGTGCCCTCTTATGATAGGCCAATGCCTTATAATCCATACAGACTTGAACAACGTGATCCTATCTACAAAGATTATGAGGATATTTACAGGCAATACTATCCGGAGGATCCTCAGCCATGGCGGGTTCCACCAGAAGGTGATCCACTTTGGGAAGATCCATACCGGGATTATTAATGATCACGCATATCATTCAGCATAGCCTGACAGGCCGTAAAATCCGCTGGTGGTGCCTGATTAAAGCTGAAGAAATCTTGCGTGACGGGGTGCACAAAGCCTAGCTCGGCAGCGTGCAGCATCTGGCGCCCCAGCGTTTTTACGTGTTGATTTAATGCGGGCAGGGCACCCTTCAGCGGGCGCGTACCACCATAGAGGGGATCGCCCAGCACCGGATGCCCCCGATGGGCTAAGTGTACCCGAATTTGGTGCGTTCTGCCCGTGTGGAGCTTACAGGCCACGAGGCTAGCCGTTTGGCCAAAACTTTCAATTATTTTATAGGTTGTTTGGGCAGGGCGTCCGCCACTCGGGACAACCGCCATTTTGGTGCGCGCCGTGGGGTGCCGGTGGATGTTGGCATCTATGGTCAAAACGGGTGGGGTGGGTACACCTGCCACCAGTGCCAAATATCGCCGATGAATGGTGCGTGCCTCAAACTGGCTGGCCAGCCCGGCGTGGGCAACGTCTGTTTTGGCAACCACCATAATGCCGGTGGTATCCTTATCCAACCGGTGAATAATGCCCGGGCGTTCCACGCCCCCAATGCCCGACAACCCCCCTTGACAATGATGTAGCAGTGCCTGCACCAGTGTGCCGGTGCGCTGCCCCGCGCCGGGGTGAACGGTGAGCCCAGCCGGCTTGTTCAGCACCAGCAGATGTGCATCCTCAAACAGAATGTCAAGGGGGATATCCTCCCCTGTCAAGTGCATGGGGGCTGGCGGTGGGAGGGTAACCATCACGGTTGTGTCTGTTTTTAGGATTTGTGCCGGGTTGGTGAGGGGGGTGCCAGCTTCATCCTGTACCTGCCCTTGTTTTAACAGTTGCTGCCAGCGGGCACGGCTTAGGCCAGTATCGGTGGCCGCCAAAGCAGCATCCAGCCGCTGGCCAGCGGGCAGGGAGAGGGTATGCGTGATCATAGAGGGGTTATACAGGGATTTTGGAGTTTGTTCAAAGATATGGTTGGAGCAGGCTTCACAGCCGTTCGGAAATCGGGTACAACATGAGGTATGACACCGAATGAACTACGCCAATCCTACTTTCATTTTATGCAACAAAAAGGGGCAGTGATTGTGCCCTCGGCCGGTTTGTTGCCGGAAAATGACCCCACCACCTTGTTTACCGGCAGTGGGATGCAACCCATGGTGCCCTATTTGTTGGGCGAGCCGCACCCGGCGGGCAACAATATTGCAAATGCTCAAAAATGCCTGCGCACCGGGGATATTGACGAAACAGGCGATAATTCCCACCTCACATTTTTTGAAATGATTGGCCGCTGGGAACTAGGCGGCGACCCCGCTACCTACAAACGCCACCAGATTATCCCCATGTGGGAGTGGCAAACGCAGGTGCTGGGGCTGGATCCCCAGCAGTTATACGTTTCTGTGTATCAGGGCAACAAAAATATGGGCATCCCGCAGGATGATGAAGCCATTGCCGTGTGGCAGGAATTATTCCGCAGTGTGGGGATTGAGCCAACCATTGAGGACGACCCATGGACGTACGGCAGCAGCCGCGGCGGCCGGATTTTTCTGTACGATGAAAAAGAAAACTGGTGGTCTCGAGCTGGCATTCCCGAAAATATGCCGCTGGGCGAACCCGGCGGCCCAGACAGCGAAATGTTTTTTGACTTTGACCCAACAGGTGACCCGCAGGATCATCCGGCGACCGATACCCCCCGCTTTCTGGAAATTGGCAACAATGTATTTATGGCCTACAAGCGGGAAGAGAGCGGCTTTGTTCCGCTTCCCCGGCCGAATATAGACTACGGCGGCGGGCTGGAGCGCCTGTGCGCGGCGGTGAATAAAAATCCAGATTTATACCTGACGCTGTTTTTTGATAACGCCCGCCGTAAACTGGAGACGTTAAGTGGTAAAACCTATGTTTCGGCCGAGGATAACCCAGAAACACGGGCTTTCCGGATTATTCTGGATCATACCCGCGCCGCCACCTTCCTCATTGCCGATGGCGCCCCGCCCAGTAATGTGGATGCGGGCTATGTTACCCGCCGGCTGGTGCGGCGTGCTATGCGGGTGGCCCGGCAGCTGGGGCTGACCCAGCCGTTTATGACCGAATTGGCCAAAATTTATATTCAGGAAGCCGATGCTTATCCGGAAGTTTCGCAGCATGAAGCCCAGATTCTGCAAGTGCTGGGGGATGAAGAGCAGAAGTTTATCCGCACGCTGGAAACGGGCGAGCGCGAAATTGCCAAACACTTGGAGAAAAAAGGTGTGGTTACGGGTGAGGATGCCTTCTTCTTTTACGAAACCTATGGTTTTCCTCGCGAATTAACCGAGGAATTTTTGGCCGAGCATAATCTGCAGCTGACCGAGCCAGAGGGCTACGCAGCATTAGCCGCGCGCCATGCCGAACTCAGCCGGACGGCAGCCGCCGAAAAATTTAAGGGTGGTTTAGCCGACCATTCTGAAAAAACCACAGCGCTGCACACAGCTACGCACCTGATGCTGGCCGGGCTGCGCGAGGTGCTGGGTGATCATGTGCACCAGAAAGGCAGTAACATTACGGCGGAACGCATCCGGTTTGATTTTAATCATCCAGAAAAACTGACCGATGCGCAAAAAAGCGCCGTGGAAGTTTATGTAAATACCGCCATGCAGGCTGGGGCAACAGTTGTGGTGACCGAAATGGCCAAACAGGCAGCCAAGGATGCCGGCGTGGAAGGAAGCTTTTGGGAAAAGTATCCGGACGTGGTCAAAGTTTACTCCATTGAAGATAGTACCGGCAAAGTATGGAGCCGCGAACTATGCGGTGGCCCGCATGCTGCCAGCACCACAGATTTGACCACGTACGGTATTTTCAAAATTAAGAAGGAAGAAAGCACCGCTGCCGGCATCCGGCGGGTGAAGGCTGTACTGGCCTGACCTAAAAACCACAGCCACGCTGCATGTTTTGTGGTGTAAACGGGCGGTGTTATTATTTTGCGTTATCGTGGTGGTATGCGCTTGTTATTTCCAAGCTTTTTGTGTTTGCTGGCCGGGGTTGCCTCGGCGGATGTATTTAGTTTTGCGGATTATCCAACCGCCCAGCGGGATGCCAGTGCTTATCTGCCCTGTAAATGGGTGAGTACAGATCGGCCCACCCATGCCTATTTATGTAAAGGGGGCGTGTGGGCAACCGTATCCCTTCAGTTTCAGCGGCAAGGCGCGGCCTTAACCGAAGTTTCCCTGCAGTGGCGTAACTGGGATCCGCAGGTGCATCCGGCTGGTGGCGAAGCGCAAACCGCGGCACATTTTTTGGAACATGTCCTGTATTATTTTGTGCCCGCCAGCCTAACAGCAGAAGTGCGCAATCAGTTTTATGCAGCGCAGGATCGGGCGTGGGATGAACACCGTTTGGTACATATTGATTATGATCATGCCTATAATAATGGTTACAAATTGCACAGCCTAACCATTCGCGGCAAAGGTAAGGAGATGGCAAATCAGCCTCAGGCTCGACCAGAGCCAATGCAACAACCCCAGCAGCAGCCACAACAACAAATGCGCCAACAAAAGCCACAGCTTGCCCCAGCCCCAATACCGCCCCAAAAACCAGCTACTTCGCCACCCCGGCAGCAAACATTGCAGCCAGCCCCCGTGGCACCTGTGCAACCCCCACCGCAACAAGCCCAGCCTGCCCGGCAACAACCCCCTTCGCGCCAGTTGCCAGAGTACAAAGCCAATGTTCGTATGACGCCAGAAGCGATTGAAATAAATGGCTTATCGGCTGGCCAACGCCTGAGGCAAGTACAAAATGTAGATAATGCCGGCCCACTGGTGACGGAAGAACTGCGCCAAAAACAGCATCAGATTTTTAACGTTTTACCGAGCGTAAAGCCCGAGGTGTACCGGGAAGCTGAAGATTTAATCCGTGAGGCCGAAGAAGATGACCTGCCCATTTTTCAACTAGAGCCAGACCAAGTAGCCCCTCTGATGCAGCCGGCTGAAAAGGATGGCGGTTTATAAGATAAAATTGCTTGCAAATGCTACTAGTCAGGGCTGCAAAGGGCTTTAGCATCAAACACCATAAAGTATATGAGCAGCCCAAAACTGACGAAGCCCCCGCGTAGCGCAAGGGGCTTCGTGTATCGCATAGCACCAGGAAAGGCGCGGATGAGGCGGGGTTAACTACTTACCCTCAACCCCACCGCCAGTGGTGAAGGGGCATCCTCTGCTTTGTGTAAAACCTCGCGTTTCCTGCATGCTCGTTTTGATACTCGACATTGGATTACCCCCTTTCTGATTGATTGTATAATTCATTGTTTCCTCCTTTTACAGCGGGCTTACAGGTTTTATCCAGCCACCGTAACTAAACTATAACTTGCACAGACTATGCCAGCAAGGATGTTTTTATCCTGTGGATAAATCTGTGGATGCAAAGTGTATAAATATCAC
>CAZDNZ010000068.1:0-6409 GCA_964506925.1 uncultured Pseudomonadales bacterium
CATGGGTTGCTCATGAAATTTTTCTCCAATGCCGTGGCCGCAATAGTCTTGCACTACACTATACCCCTGTGCATCGGCAAAAGTTTGAATGGCTCGCCCAATGTCGGACAGCCAGCTGCCAGATGCCACGGTTTCAATACCCTTGAGCATGGCTGTATAGGTATCGGTCATTAATTTCTGGGCTGTGGGGTCAATGTGCCCAACCGCAAACATACGACTGGTATCGCCGTGCCAGCCATCCAGAATAACGGTCACATCAATGTTCAGAATATCCCCATCTTGAAGTATATCATTACTGGCGGGAATACCATGACACACCACATCATTGATACTGGTACATATGGATTTGGGAAAACCCCGATAGTTCAGTGGCGCCGGTACCGCACCATGCTGCACAATAAAATTGTGGCACAGGGTATCCAGCTCCAATGTTGAAATACCAGTTTTTACGTGGGGGGTAATCATATCTAGCGTTGCCGCAGCCAGCTGGCCTGCAGCGCGCATTTTTTCCAACTGAACACGATTTTTAAGAACAGGGCGCGACATATCAGATTTTTCTGTAGGTTTATAAATAAATATCTACTTTGTTATAAACATGAATGGCTTGTGGGGTCAATGAACAGCGGTAACATAATAGCTCCACCCCTTGTTGATTTACATCGCGCAGCGCCGCTGCATAGGCTGGATCAATATCTGCCGCAGGTGCAAAGTGGGTGCCATCGGCCCGTTGTGCTAAAAATAACATCACAGCACGCTGCCCCTGAGCCGCCACACTGGCCAGCTCTGCCAGATGCTTCAGCCCACGTGTGGTAACGGCATCCGGAAATTTAAGGATATTATCTTCACATAAAGTGACGTTTTTAACCTCTACATAACAGTCGGGCAGGTGGGGGCTGGCCAAATGCAGATCTATACGCGAGTTTACCCCATATTTCACTTCCATCCGCAGTTGTTCGTAGCCTTGCAGCTCGGTGATGATGCCGTTTTCAATGGCGGTTTTAACAAGATAA
Source organism: uncultured Pseudomonadales bacterium (assembly GCA_964506925.1). GTDB lineage: Bacteria > Pseudomonadota > Alphaproteobacteria > UBA2136 > JAPPOO01 > CAZDNZ01. The sequence continues at coordinate 1,011 of CAZDNZ010000068.1, forward strand.
TTTGGCCGACTGGTATTGACGCCGACCAAAGTACCGTCTGCTTCAATTGCTTCCAGCGTATAACGCAGTTTACGGTTAGGGTTGTCTGCCAGGCTGAGCCAACAGGGGGCGTTTTCATGTAGTAAGCCGCGCATACTGCCCGTATTGGGGCAGTGTGCCGTAATCATTTGACCGTCTGGCAAGGCGGCATCGACAAAAAAACGTTTGTAGCGTTTTATAAACTTTGCCTGAATAAGTGGGGTGTTAAACGTCATGATTTTTGTGTAACATAGAAGAATCGAAGAAAGAAGATTTATGCACCATTCTGCCGTTATATTTGATATTGAAACCATTCCGGATACCGATGCTGCGCGCATCCTAACGGGATCAGAGGCCGAGGATACACCGGCCTTGCGTCAGGCTCTGTGCGATTATCATCTGGCTGTTACCGATGGCCGCAACGATTTTCCGCGTCAACCGTTTCATCAGGTGGTTTCCATTGCTGCCGTAGAAGTGGAGATAGAACGCGTCGGTAATGAAGAACGCTATCACTTTAGACGTTGCTTTAGCAACCAAAGCCATGATGAAGCCGAAATGATTGAAGGGTTCTTTAGCTGGTGCGCGAAACTGCGTCCGCGCCTGATTACCTACAATGGCCGCAATTTTGATGTGCCTGTATTGCAGTTTCGCGCTATGAAGTACGGTATTCAGGCCGGCTGGTTATTTAAGGCCGATAATAAGTGGGATAATTATAAAGCCCGCTATGCACAGCAATTTCATGCCGACCTGCTGGATGTTATGCGCGATTTTGGTGGCATGCAGGGGGGCTTAAAGCTGAATGAGGTGGCCACCATTCTTGGCTTACCCGGCAAAACCGGCGTGGACGGTAGCAAAGTGGCGGAAATGTACGATAATGGCGAAATTCAAGCCATTTGCGATTACTGCGAAACCGATGTCTTGAATACCTATCTGGTTTATTTGCGTTGGCAGCATTTAACTGGTGTGCTGAGTACAGAGGGCTTGCACCAAGCCACTTGCGAGGTGTATGAATATTTGCATATGCATCAGGATAACAAACCCCATTATCAGGCGTTTTTGGCCGCATGGTTGGAGGTGCATCAACACAGCCTGATACCACTCACAAACGAGGGAAAAACAGAATGAACCGAGATAATAGCCCCACAGCCGCTGTATTGATTATTGGCAATGAGATTTTGTCGGGCCGCACACAGGATGTGAACCTAAATGCCATTGCCCGCCGCCTAGAAGATATTGGTATTGGTTTGAGCGAAGCCCGCGTGGTGGCGGATGATGCCAATGCGATTGTGGAAGCCGTGAACACTTTACGCAACAAGTATACTTATCTGTTTACCACAGGTGGCATCGGCCCAACCCATGATGATATTACTACCGCCTGTGTTGCGCAGGCTTTGGAGGTACCTATTGAGCGTAACCAGGATATTCTGGCGATGCTTAAACGTACCCGTGGTGATAATTTCCGGGAAGCAACAGGCAAAATGGCCGACTACCCTGCTGGCGCAGATGTTCAGCTGATTCGGGCGCCAGATGGTGTGCCGCCGGGGTATCGGATTGCAAATGTATTTGTGCTGGCGGGTGTCCCCAGCATTATGCAGGCCATGCTGGAGGCTGTGTTGCCCTTATTGGCGCAGGGCGCCCCCGTTTATAGTGAAAGCGTGGATGTGATGATGGGAGAAAGTGCTGTGGCCGACCATTTGCGTCAGGTGCAGGATAAGTTCCCGAAGCTGGATATTGGTTCGTATCCGTTCCGTACCGATAATGTGGTCGGTACATCGGTTGTGACGCGTGGTACGAACGCGGAAGATGTTAAATTGGCGCACAGCATCATTCTTCGTGGGTTAGAGCAACTTGGTGCCCCAGTGCGTGCTGCCTAATATGCCATTACAGGTTGATATTGACCAAGTAGAAGACCAGCTGGCGCAAACCCAGTGTACGGAATGTGGTTATCCATCCTGCCGAGCTTATGCCGCCGCGATCGTCGCAGAGGAGGCGGATATTAATCGTTGCCGCCCCGGTGGTGAACATGTGCAGCAAAAACTGGCCAAACTAACGGGTAAGGCCATACAGCCCCTTTACCAAACACCTCTGCCACCCACTGTGGCTCAGATTGATGAAGATATCTGTATAGGCTGTACCAAATGTATTCAGGCTTGCCCCACCGATGCTATTATCGGAGCCCCCAAACAACTGCACACTATTATAGCGTCAGACTGTACGGGGTGTGGCCTGTGTTTGCCGCCGTGTCCCGTCAATTGTATCGCATTAATTCCCGCATCGCCTGTTATAGATGCCGATGCCCGCGCTGCTGATATCCGTCAACTGGTGGATGCCAAAAAAGAGCGGGAATCCCAGCGTTTGGCGCATGAACTGGGACAGATAAAAGAAAATATTGGCAGCGCGGCGGATTTGCCGCAGGCACCGTCCATTGTGCCGCCGGAAGTGGCGGCCAAAATCAAAGATGTACGCGCAGCGGCACAGCAAAAGTACAGCCAGAAAAAATTCAACACGCCGAGGGCACTTCGTGATAAAAAACAATCATGACGATTCAATCTGCCTTTGATTTAGGCCAGTGGGCAGCAGGGGTACTGCCCCAGCAGTATTTGCGGGAACTGGTTGCCTGTGAGGCCATTAAGCCAGACACGCCCCTTGAGCCCGGCCAGATTCAACCAGCCAGTATGGACGCCCGCTTGGGGGATGAGGTCTGGCGGGTGCGTACCAGCTTTTTGCCTCGGCGAGGGGAATCTGTGCATGCTATGCTGCGCGAGACGAAACTTTATCATTATCAGCTGGATGATGATAACGGCTTGGTGTTGGAAGTAGGGGCTACGTATATTATACCCTTGCAGGAGCAACTGGCGCTGCCCGAGGATATTCGTGGTGTGGCCAGCCCAAAAAGCACAACAGGTCGGCTGGATATTTTCTGCCGCATTTTTACGGAAACAGGCCAACGCTTTGACGATATTCCGGCTGGTTACCACGGCAAAGTTTACCTAGAGGTTACGCCGTTGTCGTTTCCGGTGCGCATCCGCCGCAGCGATAAGCTGGTACAACTGCGTTTTCGTACCGGCGAAACAGCTGTGGATTTTCGCAACATCCATAGCGGTAGCCTCAAGCAGCTGGTGTTTGATGAACTTGGCCAGCCCTTGCCTGCCCAATTGGAAGGTGGCGTCAAACTATCGGTTGGCCTGCATCCTAATGAACCAGGGCAAATAATGGCTTTTCGGGCGCGGACGAATCCGCCTCTTGTGGATTTACGCGGCATAGACCAACATCCATGGGCGGATTATTGGGAAGCCCTCACACCGCATGATGATGCGCTGGTGTTGTATCCTAACAGTTTTTATATTCTGGCTTCAGCAGAAAAAGTGTGTGTGCCAGCGCTGTTTTCCTGCGAAATGATGCCTTTTGACAGTACTTTTGGGGAAATTCGGGTGCATTATGCGGGCTTTTTTGATCCTGGCTTTGGATTATTTAACGGCCAACCACAAGGGACACGTGCTGTGTTGGAGATTCGTAACCATGGTGTGCCTTTTCGGGTTACGCATGGCCAGCAAATCTGCCTGATGAAATACGAATGGCTGTCAGCCCAGCCAGAAACCCTCTATGGTGAAGACATTGGCAGCAATTATGCCCATCAGCAGGTAAAGTTGGCTAAACAATTTACCATGCCTGTTGATAAGGAATTGGCAGCATGACGGAACACCAAACCCTGGTATTAGCTTCTAAATCGCCACGGCGCAGGGCATTGTTGGCTCAAATATTTCCGGACTTTACTGTAGATAGTGCCGATATTGATGAAACAGAAAAACCACGCGAAAATCCATACGCTTACACACGGCGTGTGGCGCGTGCCAAGGCAGAAGTGGTTGCCAAACGGCATCCCAACGCCTATATTTTAGCAGCGGATACCCCGGTTATCTGCGGTCGGCAGATTCTCCAGACCCCAGAAACTGAGGGGGAAGCAGCGGAAATGTTGCGGGCGCAAAGCGGGCGTAAGGTGTATGTGCCCACGGCAGTTTGCCTTATTACACCGGCTGGAGAGCGGCGGGAAAAATTGGTCAAAAGCTGGCTGAAACTAAAGAAATTATCAGCAGACGAGATTCAGGCGTACCTAGACGCAAATTTATGGCAGGGGCGCAGTGGTGCCATTGATATTGAATCCAGTGAAGTTTTCCTCCAAACCATACATGGCTCATACAGTGGCATTATAGGTTTACCGCTTTACGAAACAGCCTGCCTGTTGCGTGGCGAGGGGTTGCATATTCAAGCACCGAGCGGCGCATGATTTATGACATCCTCTATGAAAGTTGCCCATGGCATACGCGTGTTGCCCTGTTTCATCCAAACGGATCCCTGCTTTCATTAAAGTTTGACGATGCCTCCCGCCCTCTGATTGAAGGCGCTATTGTGCGGGGGCGTATCCGTAAGGTCAGCAAGCCATTGAAGGCTGCCTTTGTGGATATTGGCGATGTCCGCGATGCTTTTCTGCCCTTTAGTTTGGTGCCGGCGGCGGCCTTGCCATTACAGGAAGGGCAATCCCTGATTGTGCGGGTAACCCGTGCGGCGGATAATACCAAAGGGGCGCGGCTGGATGCGCGTGGTGGCTTAAAAAATCATGAACATAACGGCAAAGCGCCTAAAATGCTGGTGTCGCCCCCTAATGCCCTGCGTCGTGCCCTTATGGAAGCCAGTGGGGATTATCCGGTACGCGTTTGGCTGACACATAGCAGCCAAGTAGCCGATGTGGCACCATATATTGCCGAAGATAAAATCTTTTTTTTATCGCAACACGCAAATGTAGATTTTTATTCACAGCTGGATGAAGCACTGGACGACCTGACCACCCATACCTATCCCTTACCGGGCGGGCAGCTAACAATAGAAATTACCAAAGCGTTGGTGGCAATAGATGTGGATGCCACCGGCGAGCTTGAGCCCTTAGCCGTAAATTTGCAGGCCACAGCAGAAATAACCCGCCTGTGCAGCCTGTTGGATTTAGGGGGCAATATTATGGTGGATTTTATAACCCTGAATAACCGTGGCCAGCGGCAAGCCGTAACGCAGGCGCTGGAACAAGAATTTGCCGCGCGGGATATGGCGCGGGTAGAGATACGCCCCATGTCGCGGTTTGGCCTCACAGAAATTCACCGAGAACGGCGCGGGATGATGCTGCCCGAACTGATGCAATTACCGGATTATGTGGCGGGGCATATTCTGCTCCAACTTTGGCGGCAGGCCTATAATAGTGGTAGTGGCCAGCAAACCGTACAGATTCAGGCGGCCGCAACGGTTGCCAGTATTCTGGAACAAAGGCTAACCACTGAAAATACGCTCAATTTATTGGGTGTACCGGTTCATGTAACGGGCCAGCCTGCTTGGCC
>CAZDNZ010000069.1:0-6371 GCA_964506925.1 uncultured Pseudomonadales bacterium
TTTATGTGGTGCCCCGGGTGGTGGAGTAGGTGATGACAACAGCAGACACAGCTTATGTATGGCAACCTCCGCAACAGATAAAATTTAAAGTTATGGGGGTGTCTTTACGTGGTGAAGACACTGCGCAGCCGGAAATGTTTTTGCAGGAGGTTTTTAGTTCCTGCCAAGAGATAAAAGGTTACCGTCCGCCTGGAGGTTCAGTGGAGTTTGGTGAATTATCAGGGGATGCTTTATTGCGAGAGTTTTACGAAGAACTCGATGTTAAGGTAGAAATACAGCGTTTTATGGGAACTGTTGAAAATATATACACTCATGACGGTTTGCAAGGACATGAAATCATATCTTTTTCGCAAGTAAAACTGCCGCCACATTTGATGGAGGGCAAAAGACATGAATATACTGAAGATAGAGGCAATGATCGGAGTGGTTTTGTATGGCTCCCGTACAGGCTTCTTATCGAGCAGGGTAAATTATTTCCACTGCAACTGGCTGAACTAATATGACGAAAAACCTCCCCCCCCACGCCCGTAAAGTGTTTGCAGGTGAGATTTTTACCATCTGGCAATGGGAACAGGAAATGTACGATGGTTCGGTGGAGATTTTTGAAAAAGCTTTTCGGCCCGATACCGTGCAAGTGTTTGCTATGATGGGCGAAGATGTTCTGTTTGCTGAAGAGGAGCAACCAGATAGAGACACACCTTTTTACAGCTTGTTTGGTGGCCGTATGGATGTGCCGGGCGAAGACCCGTTGGTTGCTGCCAAGCGTGAATTACTGGAAGAAGCCGGATTGACGAGTGATGACTGGGAGCTGCTGCTACAGCACGAGCAAACAGGTAAACTGTGCTGGACAACCTACACCTTTGTGGCGCGAGATTGCCGCAAGGTGGCGGATCAGCAGCTGGATGCTGGCGAGAAAGTGGCCATTCAGCGTTTGCCCATTGTGCAATTTTTGGACGAGATTCTCCAGCATCCACGCTTCAGAACGGTGGACGTAACCCGGGCATTGTGCGATAAACCCAATGAAGAGAAAATAGCAGCGTTTATCCAACAACTACAGCAGACGCAGCAATAAGGAGCATTTATGGCGGATCTGATTCATCTGGGCTTAAAGGCCGCAGCGGATAAAATTAAAAACAAAGAAATTTCTTCCACGGAACTCACCCGTGCCCTGCTGGAGCGCGTGGAGAAACGGAATGATACCATCAATGCATTCATTACCGTGGATGCTGAAAAAGCGCTGGCCATGGCAGCGGCGGCTGATGAAGCCATCAAGGAAGGTCGTACCCGTTTGCTGGGGGGCGTGCCGCTTGGCATTAAAGATTTATTCTGTACCGCAGGGGTGCGCACAACGGCTGCCAGTCGGATTCTGGAAAATTTTGTGCCAACTTATGAATCTAAAGTAACGGCAAACTTATGGAAACAAGGCGCTATTCTGCTGGGAAAATGTAACCTCGATGAGTTTGCCATGGGCGGCTCTAACGAAACATCGGTATTTGGTGCGGTGCGCAACCCATGGGATGAAACGCGGGTGCCGGGCGGGTCCTCAGGGGGTAGTGCGGCGGCGGTGGCTGATTTTATGTGTCCAGCGGCGACGGGTACAGATACAGGTGGTTCTATTCGGCAGCCAGCAGCCTTTACCGGCACAGTGGGTATTAAACCCACTTATGGGCGGTGTTCCCGGTGGGGGATTGTGGCGTTTGCCAGTAGCCTAGATCAGGCAGGGGCTTTTGCCCGGCATGTAGAAGATGCGGCCTTGTTGTTGCGGGCGATGTCGGGCCATGATCCACTGGATGCCACCAGTGTGGATCGGCCGATTGAAGCCTTTGATGAAGATTTGGCGCATTTTGATGTGAAAGGCCTTAAAGTAGGGCTGCCACAAGAATATTTTATCAAAGAGCTGGATAGCCGCATTGCCGCCCAAGTTAAAGGTGTGGCACGGCGTTTGGAAGAAGCCGGTGCCGAGATAATAGAGGTTAGCCTGCCACATACGGCCTATGCGCCTTCCACATATTATATTCTAGCCCCGGCCGAGGCAGCCAGTAACTTGGCGCGATACGATGGTATGCGTTACGGTTTGCGCGTAGAAGGGGATAACCTGCTGGATACGTATGTTAAAACCCGCAGTGCAGGTTTTGGTAAAGAAGTAAAACGCCGGATTATGGTGGGCAATTATACATTATCCAGCGGCTATTACGATGCGTATTATGCCAAGGCGCAGCAGGTGCGGCATCTGATAAAGCAAGACTTTGAAAAGGCTTTTGCCCAAGTGGATGTTTTGCTGGCACCTACGGCGCCATCCCCGGCCTTTAAGCTGGGCGGCGTGACCGACCCGATTGAAATGTACCTGCAGGATGTCTTTACATTGCCAGCCAGCTTGGCTGGCCTGCCGGGGATGAGTTTGCCCATAGGCACGGTTGAAGAAGACGGAACGCCTCTGCCTGTGGGCGCACAGTTAATCGGTAAACCTTTTGCCGAACATCATTTGCTGAAAGTTGGTTATGCCCTCGAGCAAATGCTGGGCTTTACCATGAAGGAGGCAGTATCATGAACCAAAATGTGAATGTTATTCCAGCATACCCGGATTATGAAATGGTGATTGGGTTGGAGGTGCATGCGCAGGTGAGTACGGCTTCCAAGCTGTTTTCTGGTGCAGCCACCACCTATGGCGCAGAGCCAAATACGCAGGCCTGCCATATTGATTTGGCCATGCCAGGCATGTTGCCCGTACCCAACAAAGGCGCCATAGATGCCGGCATTAAACTGGGGTTAGCGATTGGGGCGCAAGTAGAAGGTACCAGTGTGTTTGCCCGCAAAAATTATTTTTATCCGGATTTGCCGCAGGGTTATCAAATATCCCAGTTTGATAAGCCCATTGTGTCTGGCGGCACTGTGACCATTGAGCTTGAGAATGGCGCCACGAAAGATATTGGTGTGGAACGGATGCATCTGGAACAGGATGCGGGAAAATCCATTCACGATTTGGGTTCAGAAGCGGTATCCCATGTGGATTTAAACCGTAGCGGTGTGCCGCTTATGGAAATTGTCAGTAAGCCAGAACTGGCCAGCCCGGATGAAGCTGGTGCTTACATGAAAAAACTGCGTGCTATTTTGCGGTTTCTGGAAGTCTGCGATGGTAATATGGAGCAAGGCAGCCTGCGGTGTGATGCCAATGTATCTGTGCGGAAAAAAGGGGATACCAAGCTGGGCACGCGCTGCGAGATTAAAAACCTAAATTCTATCCGTAATGTGATGCGTGCCATTGCCTTTGAGGCAAAGCGGCAATGCGATGTGTTGGAAGATGGCGGCGCCATCATTCAGGAAACCCGCCTGTGGGATGCGAATAAAAATGAAACCCGCACCATGCGCGGTAAGGAAAATGCCCACGATTACCGGTACTTTCCAGATCCGGATTTATTACCTGTGCATGTCACCCCCGAACGGATTGAGCAAGTCCGCCAGACCATGCCAGAATTGCCGGATGAACTGAAACAGCGGTTTATACAGGATTACGGCCTAAGTGTTTACGATGCCAGCGTTTTAACCATGAGCAAAACAGATGCGGCCTTTTTTGAAGAAATGGTTGCTGCGAGTAATGGTAAACCGGCGAATGATCCAAAACTTTGTGCCAATTGGCTGACGGTTGAACTTTTTGGTGCTTTGAACAAAATGGGTATGGAGTTGGCAGAATCACCTATCACGCCGCAGCAGTTGGGGCAGCTGGTGGGCATGATAGAAGCAGAGATTATCTCGGGTAAAATGGCCAAGCAGGTCTTTGCGGATATGCTGGAAACGGGTCAGGATGCTGCCACCATTGTGGAAGAAAAAGGCCTGAAACAAGTGACAGACACCACAGCAATCGAGCACATGGTTGCAGATGTGCTGGCGGCGAATCCGGACAATGTGGCGGCTTATAAAGGTGGAAACACCCGCGTTTTTGGCTTTTTTGTGGGGCAAGTCATGAAAGCCAGCCAAGGCAAAGCTAACCCGCAGGTGGTGAACGATATTCTGCAACAAAAACTGGATGCAGCCGAATGAACCCGTTAGAGCAGTTACAAGCAGACGCCATCGCCCAGATTCATGGCGCAGATTCTTTAGCAACATTAGAACAAACGCGTGTTGCCCTTGTCGGTAAAAAGGGTAAAGTTTCGCAGGAAATGCAAAAACTGGGGCAGTTGTCGCCAGAAGAACGCAAAACCCATGGCCAGCTGGTGAACGCGGTTAAACAAGCTGTGCAGCAGGCGTTGGAAGCCCAAAAAGAACGGCTGGAGGCGGCGGAACTTGCCCAAAAACTGACGGCAGAAGCGGTGGATGTTACCCTGCCTGCGGCGCGGTGGCAGTCTGGTCGGCAGCACCCAGTTACGGCGGTTATGGATGAAATTGCGGCTGTCCTCTCCAAACAGGGCTTTTCTTACGCCACAGGGCCACAGTTAGAAACAGATTTCTATAATTTTACGGCGTTAAATATTCCGCCCGAGCATCCAGCCCGGCAAGATCATGACACGTTTTATATCACCCTGCCGGATGGCACGCGCAAAGTGCTGCGCACACAAACCAGTAATGCGCAAATTCATACCATGGAGGCGTTTGCCCCACCCTTGCGGGTGATGTGTCCGGGCAAGGTGTTTCGGCGCGATTACGATGCAACGCATACCCCGCAATTTCATCAGGTGGAAGGGTTGGCCGTGGAAAAAGGCCTGCATTTTGGGCACTTAAAAGGCATACTACAGCAATTTTTGAATGATTTTTTTGAAGAAAAGCGCCCTATGCGCCTGCGGCCTCATTATTTTCCTTTTACTGAACCAAGTGCCGAAGTGGATATGGGCTGCCCCTTCTGCAATCAAAAGGGTTGTCGCGTTTGTAAGCATACCGGCTGGCTGGAGGTGCTGGGGGCAGGGATGGTGCACCGTAATGTATTGAAACAAGGTGGTATTGATCATCATGTTTATGCTGGGCTGGCCTTTGGTTGTGGGATCGAACGTTTAGCGATGCTAAAGTATGGCATTGATGATTTACGCCTGTTTTACGAAACACATGCCCAGTTTTTACAACATTTTGGTAAAAGTATTGGTCAAACCGCTGTTTAGGTGGCAAAATGAAGCCATAGTTATATAGTGTTGTTATATAATGATGATATTGAAAAAGATAAGGAGTTCCGAGATGTATAAATTTCTGACTTTGGCTCTGGTTTTAGGGCTGGGTGCTTGCAGCACAACCTGTGCCGACCCCGAAATGCACAGTACAAACGGAATGTGCACCTATTGTGACAGCATCCAAGGCGCATAACCAGCAAACCCTTGTTGCAGGGGGGGCCGAGCTTACCTACGAAATCACCCCGGCCACACCGGCAGAGCGTGATAAACTTGCAGCTTTGCCTGTTTTTTCCGGGTCGTCTCGCTCGTTGGCGCGTAAAGTTCAGCGCGGCGATGTGCTGATTGCAAAAGAAGTAGAAGACGGCCAGATTATTGGCTTCCTGATTGCCGAGCTCTATGGCTTTTTTGATGAAAATACCGTATCGCTGGTCGTGGTGGATAATTATTGTCGGCGGCGAGGCGTGGGGACTTCTATGGTACATGCGGCAGAGCGTATTTTTGGGCGTGGTAAATTATTTATGGCAACCAATGCTTCTAATACGCCCATGCGTCAATTGTGCGATAAATTGGGCTACAAGGAAGTAGGCCGTATTCAGGTGCAGGATGAAAATGATCCGGAAGTAATCTATCTAAAAAGATTGGAGACAAAGGCATGAAAGTTCCGTTCTCGGCATTAACCAAGCAGCTGGAAACCAGTGCCGATATCGCCAGTATTGTTAATGTACTCACCCAACTGGGGCACGAAGTGGATGCCGTTGTGGATGAAGGCGCAGCTTTTGCCAAGGTCGTGGTTGGTTATGTGCAAAAGAGAGAAAAACACCCCAATTCGGATCGGTTAGGGGTATGTACGGTGGATGTGGGCGAGGATACCCCGCGCCAAATTGTGTGCGGTGCCCCCAATGTGCGGGGCGATATATCCGTTGCGGTCGCATTGGATGGTGCCTGTCTGCCGGGCGATTTTCACATTCGCCCCAGTAAAATTCGGGGGGTTAACTCGAATGGTATGATTTGCTCTGTGGGTGAGTTGGGTGTGGGGGAAGATGACCATACAGGTAACATATGGGAGCTTGAGACAACAGCTGCGCCGGGCACACCGCTGGCGGAGGCATTAGATAAAACGGATATTATTCTGGATATTGGTGTCACGCCGAATCGGGGTGATTGCCTGAGTGTTTATGGGCTGGCGCGGGATTTAGCAGCCGCTGGGGTAGGTAAACTTCGCCCTTTGCCAGCTGTTAAGGTAGGGGAGGCCGCCCCTAGCCGGCAGGTTTACCTCAAAAC
>CAZDNZ010000070.1:0-6335 GCA_964506925.1 uncultured Pseudomonadales bacterium
TCGGTAAAGGTGTACATTTCCTTAGTCACAATGTCGGTCGCTTCCCCACTGGTGCGCGCAAAAACATCGGTAAATTCGAACATAGGGGTGCGGATTTCGCCATAACCGTAGCGGGCAAAAACCTCCAGCGCCGTATTTTCAATAAACCGCAGGCGGGCAGCCTGTTCCGGCAGGGCATCGTAGGTGCCACGGGGTTTGCGAAGGTTGTGGGTCATTTTTCATTTCCTTTAATTTAGGGACATTATGCCACAAAAAACAGCGGCCAAAGCCGCTGAGTTAAGAAAATAAAAACCGCAGCCCGCGGCACGGCTGCGCCAAGGCTTACATATCGTGATGGCGCTTCCATTCGGATTTGCGAATACGCTTTTGGGCTTCCCGTTCTTTGCGCTGGCGCTTCTCGAACGGTTTTTCATGAAATTCCCGCTGGCGCATTTCACGGAAGATACCTTCCCGGTTTAACAGCTTTTTCAGCCGGCGCAGCGCCTGTTCTACATCGTTATGTCTTACGTCAATTCTCATAAAATTATGCGTCCTTTTTGTATGTCTATTTTGTGCGTCTACTTATCTGACTATGTTTATCTTTGCCTGATGCTTATGCCTAAAAATGTTCTGGCTGGCAAGTATTTTCTAATAATTTATGACAAAATAACGCATATATAAGCATATATAAGGTTACAACTGCTGGAAAAAAGGGTATACTTCCTATCCGTGTTCAAGCAAATGCGCCAACGTCTTAGCCAGATTGTACAATTAATTTGTACCCCGCCGGCGCGCAGTAGCCTACGGCAGCAGTACGATATTGCCCGCCGAGACTACTTGCTGACTATTTTTCAGCAACATTTTCAGACATTCCCCAACGATCCTGCCCCGCTTTTGCATAAATCCCTGCTGGATGTCGGGTGTGGCGATGCCACAATTGCTGAATACATGGCTTTGGCTGGCGCGCAGGTATGTTGCTTGGAACCCAATCAAACATTACGGGAAACAGCCATAACAACCGCTACAAAATACGGCACAGACATTACCTTTTCGGCCGAAAAAGCCAGCCAGCATGTGCAGGCAGGCCATATGTACGATGTTATTCTGTGCCTGGATGTGCTGGAGTACATCCATAATGTGCCGCTGTTTTTGTGGAGCTTGCAAAAAATGCTGGAACCAGACGGCGTCATGATTATATCGGGTATTAATCGTACAACGAAGGCGTTTTTGCTACATATTTTGTTCAGCGAATATATATTTCGGCGTACTTTGGGGCCGGTGCGCCGCTGGCAGCGCTTTTTTAAGCCTGCGGCACTGCAACAGGCACTGGAAGCGCAAGGCCTGCGGGTAATGAATACGCAAGGCCTGCGCTTTCAAACCCAGAAAGTGCGCTGGAAACTGGTAAATAAGCCCGATACCCGCTACTTGATGTATGTTACGCGGCTGAAATAATGTCACACACCTTGCGGTTGGGTGGCGTCATTATACAATTTATATAATTCCAGACTTGTCGTTTTCGTGAATGCTGGTTATGTTGTTAAAAGTAATAAAAAGAGGTTTTTTCCATGCCCGTTGATAAAAACATGCGTATTCTGGTGATTGATGATTTCCAAACGATGCGGCGGATTGTGATTAATCTGTTGCGTCAGTTAGGTTTCTCCAATGTTGTGGAGGCCGATGACGGCCAAACAGCATGGGATAAGCTGGAAACAGATAATGTGCAATTAATTATTTCTGACTGGAATATGCCAAATATGTCTGGCCTGGAGCTACTGAAAAAAGTGCGTGCCAGCGAAAAATACAAAACCGTGCCATTTGTGATGGTGACAGCCGAAGGTAAGCGCGAAAACGTGATTGCCGCGGTGCAGGCCGGGGTCAGCAATTATATTGTTAAGCCTTTTAATGCGGCAACCCTGAAAGAAAAACTAACGAAAGTGATTGGCACTTTTTAGCGCTTGCCAGACAAGCCCCCGTTAAAGAAAGTTGAATCTATGAGTAATACAAAATCAAACGACCTGCAGCAGCGCATGGCGGCGCTGGAAAAAGCCTCTGCCACCGATAGTATGGTCCCCGCCGCCGACGTAGCGGTTTTTATTAGTGATGTAAAAGCTATTTTTGGCACCCATTTTCCAGCAGCGCAAGGCAATACGCCCGAGAGTTCAGCCGAATTGTATAAAGAACTTGGCGAGCTGGCTATGTTTATTAACAATGCCAAAAAAGAATTACAACATGTTGATACCAACCAGCTGACCGAAAAAAATCTGCCCGATGCCTCAATTCAGTTGGATGCCATTGTGCAAATGACCGAAGAAGCGACCGGTAAGATTATGGATGAATGCGAACGGGTGCAGGCCACCCACCAGAATGTGCGGGATCGGTTACTGGATATGGATCCACCACTGGAGGCCGATGGGCTGGCCATGGTTGAGGATTTACTGGGTGAAGCGGAAACCAGTGTCACACACATTTACGAGGCCTGTAACTTTCAGGATATTACAGGCCAGCGGATTCAAAAAGTGGTGAAAGCTTTACAGGAAATTGAGCGGCAAGTACTGCGGATGATTCTGGTATTTGGGCTGGAGCGTAAAAAAGGCCAACTGGATGATGATACAGAAGCCGAGCTGGCACAAGATATGGAAATGCTCACCGGCCCCTCGCTGGCAGGCCAAGGCCTTGAGCAGGATGATATTGATGATATTTTGCAAAAGCTTTTATAAATAAAATATATGTACCTAAAGACACCAAGATTTTTGGAATAGCAGGGTTAATTTGTGTTGCGCCACATAAGACTTTACCAAAAATGCAATGTGTGATTTGCCAACTTAAAAATGGCGCATTTTTTAAGTTTAATGACGATAAAGGATAAACAGATTTTGTGGCGCAGTTTAGAGTTCTAGTGGTCGATGATTCGTCGTTTATGCGTACTATGCTGAAGCGCATGATCGAGAAAGATAGTCGTTTTGAGGTCATCGATACCGCTACAAACGGTCAGGAAGGCGTGGAAAAAACCACAAAATTGCGGCCGGACGTTGTCACCATGGATGTTGAAATGCCGGTTATGTCGGGCCTGGAAGCCCTCAAAGCCATTATGGCAGGGCCGCGCGTGCCGGTGGTAATGGTTTCTGCCCTCACAGATAAAGGCGCGCAGGCAACACTTGAAGCCCTAGACTTGGGCGCCGTTGATTTTTTGCCCAAAGCGCTGAGTGACCGCGATAACAATGTTTTCAAAACATCAGACATTCTGCACGAAAAGTTAGCCGCCGCCGCCAGTGTTAAAAACTTTATGGATGGGCGCACGCCCGTGCCCACAAAGGTTGTGCCACCCAAAATGGCGCCACCACAGCCTGCCCCAACGGTCGCAACAAAACGCCAACTCCCCATCAAAGCTATTATTGTTGGATCCAGCACAGGTGGGCCCAAAGCCTTACAGGTTTTTGTGGCCAATCTGCCCGCCACTTTAGGGGTACCCATTTTTATTGCCCAGCACATGCCGGCTCATTTTACGGGGGCGCTGGCCAAGCGCCTGAACGAATGTACCCCCCATAACGTTATTGAGGCCCAGCACCGGATGCCGATACAACCCAATTATATTTATTTGGCGCCTGGCGAACAACATATGCGGGTTATAGGGCATGCTGGTGCTTATTCTATCACCATTAAGCCAGATGCTGGAGAATCCGTATTCAAGCCTTCGGTAGGGGTGTTGGCAGCTTCTGTGGCCGAGGCTTATCAGAATCAGGTGCTGGGCGTTATGCTAACGGGCATGGGCAACGATGGTGCACAGGCTTTTGCCGCTATGCATCAGGCCGGTGCCATAACCTTGGCGCAGGATCAAGCCACCAGTGTGGTTTATGGTATGCCACGCGCCGTGGCTGAACTGAATGCCGCTACGGAAATTCTGCCGCTGGCGGATATTGGCGGCCGCATTGGCAAGCTTTTATCCTAATTTAACTGTACAAACGCAAAGTTAAATGACGATAACATAAATCAAGAAAAAGTTGCCCTGCCCCCGTTTGCTGTTCTATAGTGTTAATAACAAAAATAGTAAAAAGGTATATGTCTCATGCAGGACGAACTGCAAAGTATTCTTGAAGAATTTTTTATAGAAGCTGAGGAGAATCTGGATCAGATTGAAACAGACCTCATGACGCTGGAGGCCAACGTGGCCAGCGGCGCCTACGATAGCAACGTGGTGGATCGGTTGTTCCGGATGTTGCACACGTTAAAAGGTGGGGCTGGTTTTCTGGGGCTTGAGCAAATGGCGAAGCTGGCACACTCGGGAGAAAATCTGCTGGATGAAGTCCGTGCCGAACGGGTACATGCCAACACCGATGTGGTGAATACCTTACTTGCCACAAACGATACCCTGCGCACCTTATTAAACCATTACCGCAATGATGAAGATACTAGTGGCGTGCAAACGGTCGATTTGGTTGCCAAATTGGATGCGCTGGTGGCTACCGCTGGAGATGCGCCCGCCCAACCTGAAGCCCCAGCACCAGCCGCTGCACCTGAAGCTGAAGCCTTGCCTGACGCGACGGATGCCAGTTTGGTGAATGAAGATTTGCTGGCCGAGGTGCTGGGTGACGATACCCTTGATCCAGCTAAAGATCCTGATCAGGCGGCTCCGGCCACCGAAACAACCGACAGTTTGGTGAACGAAGATTTACTGGCCGAGGTGCTGGGTGATGATACCCTTGATCCAGCTAAAGATCCTGATCAGGCTACCCAAAATGCTGCACCCGAACCTGTTTCTACCCCTGAGCCCGAACCTGCGCCGGCTGCTGCTACAGCCAAAGAAACGCAAGATGCTGATGCAGCTGCCGCGACAGCAACGCCCCCTGCCCCAGAAATTAAACGCGGGGAAAAACCGGCTGGTCAACCTGCCAATAAATCTAGTAGCCATAATCCTGTAAGTAACGAAACCATTCGTGTGGAGATTCACCGGTTGGATAAAGTGATGAACTTGGTAGGAGAATTGGTGTTAGCTCGCAACGGTGTGGCCAGTCGTTTATTGAAGGCGGACGTCAAGGAAGCGTTAAAAGATATTCCAGAAGTAGAGCAAATATGGTCCAACGTGGATCAATTATCCCGCGTTACGCAAGATCTGCAAACATCGGTGCTGTCCACGCGTATGCAGCCTATCAAAAAGGTGTTTGATAAACTTCCCCGGCAAGTCCGCGAGCTCAAGAATCAGCTGGGGAAAGAAGTTGATCTGGTGGTGGAAGGTGAAGCAACCGAGATTGATAAATCCATGGTGGAAGAGCTTTCCGACCCTATGGTGCACATGGTCCGCAACGCGCTGGATCATGGTATTGAAACGCCCGAAGAACGCAAGGCAGCAAGCAAGCATCCAACCGGTACCCTGTTTGTACGTGCTTTTTATGAAGGCAACAATGTGGTGATTCAGGTTGAAGAAGATGGCAAAGGTATTGATCCCCAAAAAATCAAAAAATTGTCCATCAAAAAAGGGCTTATTACCGAACAACAGGCCGCTGCGATGAGCGATAACGAAGCCATCCGGCTGGTGCTGGCGCCCGGTTTTTCCACGGCGGATTCCATTTCCAATGTTTCAGGCCGTGGGGTGGGTATGGATGTTGTTAACAGCACCATTAATGCCATGAAAGGCACGCTGGATATAAAATCTGAACTGGGGATGGGTACCACGTTTTCCATATATTTGCCCCTTACCTTGGCTATTGTGCAGGCTTTGGTGGTTTCCAGTAACAATGAGGGCTTTGCCGTCCCCATTGCCGATATTTCTGAAGTGATAAAATATAATGCAAACGATATCCATCAGGTAAACGGGCAAGATGTAATCGAGCTGCGGGGTGAATCTTTGCCGCTATTTTACCTGCGCGACCTAACCCACGATTATACAATAACCACAAAAACCAATGTGGTGGCCCTAAATGATAATCAAGCATCAGAAAAAACAGGCAACGGCTTTATTGTGGTGGTAAAGGATGGATCTTTTGGCTTGGGGCTGGTGGTTGATAAGCTGTTGGGACAAGAAGAAGCCGTGGTTAAACCCGTTACCGATCTGTTTGCGTATCATCCTGCCATCTCTGGCGCAACCATCACTGGCCGCGGGAAAGTGCATATGATTCTGGATATTCCTTATATGCTCAAAATTTCTCATCGTAAGAATGAAGCGGCCGCGTAGCACAGCTGGCAACAACCAAGCCTCATCAAATTTGTGAAGCCAGTGTATCCAGAATCATCATATCGGTCATATCGGCATATATATTGTTTTGGCTCGGTAGCGGTTGCGGAGATGGACCCAGCGTCACGGCCAGTAATACCATCGCCGCAGCCACAAATGCGCCGGTGCTCATGCAAAGCACTGGTCGTTT
>CAZDNZ010000071.1:0-6246 GCA_964506925.1 uncultured Pseudomonadales bacterium
TCCGCCGTATTTTGCTGCGCAAAAGATGGCGGATCACTGGCGGCCTAGCGAATTTAATTCTACTAGGCTATTTCTCACGGATGGCCTTCTTTTTTACATAAAAATATATGTAAGCTGCGCCACGGGTTGGTATGTGTGTGTTGCAGTGCACAAGGGCCAAAGGTTGCCGTGATGATGGGGGGCACTGTTTTTCTTTGCGTGGCAAACAGTACTTGTCGGGGGAACGGGGATGGCAGGTGGATAAAGTCGTAATGTTTGGGGGGGCGCCAGCCGGGGTTGAGATAATAAACACGTGGTTGGCTGGGGGTATTAAATGCCAGCTGCGCCGTATCTTGGTAGCGGGTGGTGATGATGGTCGCTATATGTGTGCTGTGGGCAACCTCTGCCAGCGCATGGCCAGCAGGTTGCCAGCCACGCAGGGTTTTGGTGGGGTCTGTTTTGGTCGGCAGCCACGGGCGCAGCGCATCTGTATTATGTAGCAGCAGTATCAGCATAAAGTTAAAGGCCAAGGCCACCTTGAGCACATTTTTATAGCGGGCAGGCCATGTGGCCGCATGGCAGCTGAATAACATTATCAGAATCGACATCCCCAAAACGGGCCAGTTTCCCTGCACTTTGGTGAAAAAACTGAGCAACGCAAAACCACCAACCAGCGGCATACTAAAAAACCAAAGCAGATTCATGGGCAGCCGATGCAGCCGCGCCACCATCAGCAGGGATACCAACGGCCCCACCAGTAACAACTGACTAACAATAAAATTGAAAAAACTGGGCAGCCCTTGCCAGCGGTTATCGCCGGTGGTTTGCATCAGCACATGGTGGAACATCAGCCAGTCGTGGGTGGCATTCCAATACATAACAGGTGCTTGACAAAGGAGTGAAATCAGCCCCGCCGCGCATATACCCCATAAAGATACATAAGTGTGCTGTTGGCCGTGTTGGCAATGGCTATGGCCATAACAACGGCTAGCCAGCCAGTAAAGCCCTAAGCAGGGGTAAAACAGGGCAACGGTGGGTTTGGCTAGCCCGCCTAGCCCAATGATCAAGCCGATGAGCCCCCAACCATACAGGGGGTTGATCTGGCCGTTTAGCAACCTTACCAAAAGGTAAAGCGCCCCAAACCAACAGAGCATACTGGGGGCGTCGGGGGTCATGACATAACCACCAAGGGCAATAATGGGGGTGAGCGTCAGGGCGGTAAAAGCCCACCAAGCCGTAGCGGTATCCCTCAGCTGCTGCACAATAAGGAAGCCAAGCACAGGCACACATACCTGACTCAACAGCGCAAAGAACCGGACGCCTAATAATGTATCCCCCAGCAAGCTGGTTGTGGCCGCTAACAACCAACTGGTGAGTGGTGGCTTGGTGACATAACTCCAGTCGAGGAGGCGAGACCAATCCCAGTACTGGGCTTCGTCTGGCCCTAGCCCCAGCGGGCCAAACTGAATATAAAAAAGGCGGAGGCACAGCAACACACCGCTTATAAAGATTAAAAGTGGCCATGGCTGCACGTTGCGGTGGGCGAAAATATCCAGCATATTATGAATATGTTACATCATTTCCGCCTGCCTGCAGCCATTTTTTTGGGGAGTTTGTGCCTAACGCTGATCATTATCGCCACCGGCTTGGATGTTATACTGGCGCATCAGGCGGTTTTGCTGAAAGGGGATTGGGCGTGGTTCTGGCGGCAACATGCGGCGTGGCCGCTTATTATCGTAAGCACAGGCGCGCTGGTGTTTTTAATCATTCCCCCTTGCCGGCGGCGTTGGCCTGCCCTACGGCATTTGGCGGTTGTCTGGTTGCTTACTGCCTTGTTGGGGGGCGGCTTGCTGAATCAGGTTATTTTGCAGGAGCTGGCGGATCGCCCGCGCCCGCGCGATACGATACTGGCACAAGATGCCCCGCCAGCGGGGCTTTCTGGCCATTCTTTTCCCTCTGGCCACGCGACACTGGGCTTTATGTTTATGACCCCTTATTTTGTGTGGCGTTCGTCGCGGCGGCGGTGGGCGTATGTTTTTCTGGCTGGTGGCCTATTGGCCGGTGGCTTTGTTGGGTTGGCACGGATGGCCTTGGGGGCGCATTATTTAACCGATCTTATCTGGGCGGGGGTGATTGTGGCCCTGAGCGCTTGGTTTTTTGATCGATACCTGCCCCGCCGCGATGTGCCCACCTGGCTAACGCTCGGGATTCTGCTGGTGGCTTTGTTGGCATTGGTGTTAGGCAACCGTTTTAAGCTAAATCTGGCGTATCAGCAGCCTTTTGAGCAGGTGGAATTGCCTTGTCGTCTCACCATGATTCAGCCCACAGATAACACAGATACAGCGCCTAGTGTGCAGATTCGGCTAACAGGTTACGGGGCGCCATTATCCCAATTGCTGCTGTATGCGGATGAGGGGACGGTGCGGTTACAGCGGTGGCGCGGGCTGTATCATGGGCTTTCTTGCGAGGGCGAGGTGAGGCTCGGGCGCGCTGGCACATTTCCCGCCGCCAAAAACCCTTGACAAGGGACAGGGAATTGGTTAAATACCGCACTATTATTGTTTTAATAAACGAAAGCCGCTGATGCGGGCTTAATGCAGGAAAGTGAAAAGTTATGGCCAAAGTATGTGATATTACAGGCAAAAAAGTGATGACAGGGTGCAATGTGTCCCACTCTATGCGCCACACAAAACGGCGTTTTTTGCCTAACCTGCATGAAAAACGCCTACATAGCGATGTTTTGGGGCGGGCGGTACAGTTGCGTTTAACCTCTAATGCGCTGCGTACGATTGATAAATACAGCGGCCTCGATGGGTTTATGCTGGGCATTAAACCGCGCAAAACCGAAACATTTTCCAGACAAGCCCTGCGTGTGCGTAAAATGATTATGGAAGCGGCGCAACAGCGTTAATCTGCTTTCTGAGCGCATTTTCTTAAATATTAAACTTGCTTATCAATCGTGTTGATGGGGGTTGCAGCATTATTTTTGGGTGACGCAACGCCAGAAACTTCAATTTGAGTGGTATTTTGCCCCACAAACTGGCTGACGTCGTTCCGTAAAACTTGTGACGGCTTTTGTGCAACTTGTGCCAGGGCTGCTTCAGGGCTAGTGTTACGCGCCTGTGCCATGAGGTTATTCTGCATCGCGCTTAATACGGTGGAGGGGTCTTGCTGGAAAATATCGGCACCTTGCAATTTTACGTGCATGCCGCTGTAGAAGCGTAGCCCGGTTAGCACGGGCCATTGCGGAAAATCTGTCGGCGCCGTTTCTTGCAGGTAAACGCCTAATTGTGCAATACGTTCGAATTGGATTTGCCGATCGGTGGTGCTTAAATTGGCTTGATCAATAAAAGCGGCCATTTTTACTAAACCCGACCGTTCGGGGGGGCTTAACCGCTGGTTTTGGGAAATATTTTCAATAAGCGTGCGGGATTGTGCCGGTAGCGGCGCCGGCTGTTTGGCCTCTAGGCGGGGGGCTGGTGTGGGCATAGCTCGCGCTAGGCTGGTTGTTCCAGCGCGCGTTACCGTGTTAAATATACCTTTTACGTCCATCTCCCTGTCTTCCTGACATATGTTACAGCCTTCCTAGCCTTATCCTTATGATATCGTACACAAGAAAAAAGTCCAGTTTACTGACACAGTTAACCTATACTCTTCACGTTATTGTATGACAATGGTGTGGTTTTTATAACACGGTCGCGCGAGGCTATCTGAAAACTTATCCACAGTTTGTTAGGCGGTACGGGTGATGTTTATCGAGAAATCAGCCAGGCGGGTGGCCAAGTTGCCGTAGCCACGCTCGACACGTTCGCAATGGGTTAGGGTGCTGGTACCTTCCGCAATGGCCGCCGCAATAACGTAGGCTAGCCCGGCACGCAGATCTGGCACTTCCAAGGGGGTATCTATCGCCTGTAGCGGCGTTTTGCCCAAAATCAGAGCACTGTGGTCGTGCCCTTTGTGGGCAAAGCGGCAGGTTGAGCCCAAACACTCTTGCGATAACTGAATTTTGGCGCCCAGCTTGTTCAGGGTATGGGTATAGCCAAAACGGCTTTCGTAAACAGTTTCGTGGATGACAGAAATACCTTCGGCCTGAGTCATCAGGATGGCAAAGGGTTGTTGCCAATCGGTAGAAAAGCCCGGATAAACATTGGTTTCCAGCATCAGCGGGCGCAGTGGCTCGGCTCGATAAAATACTAAGCTATCGTTTTTGAAGTCGTAGCCGCCGCCAATTTTCCGGAATGTGGATAAAAAGTTGCCCAGCGTGTGCGGGTGAATACCGCTCACCACAATCTCGCCATCCGAGGCGCCTGCCAGGCATGCCCAGCTGGCGGTTTCAATGCGATCGCCCAGTACTTCTTTTTCAGTACCTTTGAGGCGAGTGACGCCCTCAACCTTAATTTCCCGATTAGGCCCCAGAAAAATAATGGCGCCCATCGCCCGCAGTTGGGTAATCAGTTCCATAATTTCCGGCTCGGTAGCGGCATTGGTAATCAGGGTGGTGCCTGCGGCCAGCACGCTTAAAAACAGGCAGGTTTCGGTGGCGCCAACACTGGGATAGTGCAGTTCAAAATGGGTGCCCTTTAGTTTTTTGTCCACATGTGCCTTAAAGCAATCACGGGTGACTTCAATCACACCGCCAAAAGCCTGCACCGCAGATTCGTGAATATCCACTGCGCGTTTGCCAATAGCGCAGCCATCCAGCCGGGGTATTTCGGCGCGGCCAAATTTGTGGAGGAGAATAGGCAATAATAGAATGGGAATCCGGTTGGAGCGGGAATCCGGCATGGTGGCAATGTGCGAAGTAATGCCGGATGGATTAATCCGCATGGTGGTGGTATCCAGCCACTCGGTTGTTGCGCCAACCGTCCCCAGCAGGTTGGCGGTAATTTCAACATCGCCGATGGGGGGCATATTGTAGAGAATCGTCGGCGTATCTGCGAGGCAGGCGGCAACCATGGCTTTGGTGGCATAATTTTTGGCACCATAGCACCGAATTTGCCCCTTTACAGGCTGGCCACCCTGAATTTTATAGATTGTCATATAGCTAAGTTACCTTTGTATCATATTCTCAATTCGAATTTCAGATATATTGCAAGAATATGAAGCAGCTTTATGATGGGTGTCAATGGTATGATGGTTTTATCTGCGGGAACGCTACCTTAATAGCCTAGGCAAAATAGGGGGTGTTGCATTTTTTTGTGATAATTTTGCCAAAGCGTTGCATATTTATTTTATATTTATTTTCATGTATTAAGTAAGTTATCCCCAGATACAGCTTGCGTCCTGCGCGGCACCTGTTTAACCTATAAATGTTGGTGGCAGCCACAGCTCAAACAGCACTGGCCAAACAAAACCATAGTGGCCACGTGATGGAGGGATACGCTGCGGGGGACACCAGCACAATGTGATAAGGACAACAACAAAAGGGGAGGGAACAAAAATGAATACAAATCACAGTTACTCAGAGGCGCTGATACATAATCATCCGCATTATCAGAAGCTCTTTACCCAGCACGAAGCGCTGGAAGCTGAGCTGAAAAAGCAGGATGGTATGACACAATCCGATGACTTACAGGTTAAGCGCCTAAAACTGAAAAAGTTGATGGTGCTGGACGAAATGCGCCGCATTGAACGCCAGCGGATTAAACACCCTGCATAGGTTAATATGCTGTTCCACTTGCATGGTGGGACAGCATTTTTTTAATTTGAATAAATTAGGATAGCTGAATTTTAACACGCACGCCTTGGTGGCTTGGCTCGGTGGGCATAGCAGCTGGCTGTTGGCTGTGTTCCGCCAGCGTGCCTTTGGCGACGTATAGCACATCCTGATTTTGCAGCGCAGGCTCCAGTTTACTGTTTTGGTCGATAAGGTCTGTGACCAAACGCTTGCCATGGCCTTGCAGCACGGCCGTATCCACATCCGTAGGGTTCTGATTAATCTCCAGCACCAGCGTAAACTTGTTTTCGGCGATGGGTAAAACTTGAAAATCGCGCACAAAAAGGCCGTGGCGCGCCGTCAGGTCGTTGAGGGTGCCAAGGCATGCGGCAATATCTTCATCTGCCAGCACGGTATAGCCCAGTTTAAGCAGGGGGTAGCTGTAGGCGTAGCGTATCTGTAACGGGTCCGTTTTCAGAACCTCAAAAACGGTGGTGGCGCGCACGGCCACAGCGCCCGCCACATTGGTTACAATGGGGGTATAGTAGCCACCGCGCACCAGCTGATGCGCCAGTAGGCGCCGGAATTGGCGTTTTGGCTGGCCATCGGGC
>CAZDNZ010000072.1:0-6206 GCA_964506925.1 uncultured Pseudomonadales bacterium
TCCAGATCAATATCCATATTAAAGCTGGCTTCCAGATAATCATCAAAGCTGATGCTCGCACAGCCTTGCGAGCTTATACCAGCGCCACCCCCCAGCGTTGCTTCTACAATCGCAACGGGCTCGTTACTTTCTGGCTCATTCAAAAACGAGAAACCGGGTACCGCGCCTAAGTTAACGGTCGCCCCGCTGCTGTAAACTTTGTTAAAGCCAACGCCATCACCTTGATTACCCAGATCGAAGCTATTGCCGTAAGAATCAAAAATAGGCTCTGTATGGCCTGTACTCACCGACAGCCCTACCAGCAGAACCACAAGACTTAATAAACGCATCATTACTCTCTTATGATGGGGCGCAAAAGCCAAATTTCAAGGGTTAGCTCACAAAACCCTTGCCTGATTGTGCCTTTTTAGCGACGTGGGCTTATTTAAGAATCAGCGTTTGGCTGTTTTGCTGGAAACCTCCACCCGTAAGGCGTTGGTTTCTTTCTCCAGTGTATCCATCAGGCTGCGGATTTCCGCCAGCTGCATACGGGTAAGGGTGGTATGGCGCAATTGTTTGCGGGTTTGTTGCACCGCATACAGGGCGCTGTTCATACGCTCGGTAAGGGCAATCACCTGTTTTAGTTCTTTTAAGGCTTCCTGCAGGGTGCCTTGGTCGGCAAAGCGGCTGAGTTCCGCTGCATCCAACTCATTTTTCAGGCGCTCAATTTCAGCTTGGGCTTCCTCCAGCTCTTGGGTCTGCCGATTGATGACAGATTCCCGCTGCTGGCTCCAGACCTCGGCATCGCGCAGGGCTTGCTGATACTGGTGTACCGCCTGCTGGTTTTCTCCCGCCGGCGCAGATTGCACTGTGTGGCTTGCGGCAGGCTTGGGGGCTTCTGGTATACCCAGTTTAGCCTGTAGTGCTGGCAGCTGCCCGGCTTCGGCTGCTGTAAATACCTCGGTAAAGCGGCTGCCCTTGCCCCACATCGCCCCGTGTGTACGAATAAATGCAGCCATTTCTACTTGTGTTTCTTCCGGCAAATCTGCCGATTGGCTGGCGTTTGTGATTTGAATCAGGCCATCTTCAAACAGCTGGCGCAATTCAGGCACCGCTTTTTCCAGCACTTTCATGTAAACAATGGTGTTGGTGCGGCTTATACCCAGCGCATCGGCAATTTTCTGTTGGGATAATCCCAGCTGTGCCAAGGCCACAATGCTCCAGTACATGGCAATTTTATCAGGACGGCCTGCCCGCAGGTTCAGCCCCACACGCAAGGGTATCAAATCCTCAGGCGGTACCTGCCTGACCTGACACGGCACTTCGGTATGCCCTGCTGCCTGTGCCGCCTGTAAACGACGGACGCCGTCTATCACTGTGCCATCTGTATCTATTAATAATGGATAAGCCGGCAACTGCGCCACCATGGCATTGATATAATCCGGGCAGGTTGCCGCCTCCCGTGGCGCACGAAAAACAACTTCAGGCACAGTAAGGGCATCAATACCCCAATTCTGCTCCTCTTGCAGAGGGTAGCGTTTTTGCTCAGCCGCTGTGAGCAGTTCCCGCCAAGGCTGGAGGGTGACATGTGAAGTATCTGTACCCACATGCGGAATCTTTTCATTGCCCTGAGGCAAGCTCTGCTTTTGATTGATGGCTTTTTTTACTGCGCGCTGGATATCGGGGTAATTTTCTCCAAAAACCTCATGAATGGCCTCGGCGCGCGCCGGAGACGACACATTCAAAGCCTCCACCAGCAAACGGGTGACCCGTTTGGCATTCATTTTCATGCGGTGAAAATCGTAGGCCACACTTTTAAGGTCATTATCCAGCAGGCGCTGCACATAAAAAGCATCCATGAGTTCGTTCAGAATCTGGCTGGCGCGCGAATCGGTTACACCAAAGTGGTAAGCCATTTCCTGAAAATTGAAGACGCCCCCCACCTTAACATGCATGAGGGTGCTACGTTTTTTCTCGTCGGCTTCCTGGGCAATCAGCTCATTCAGCTTTTTCTCAAAAAAACTATCGCGCAGAACCTGCAAGTTGGCATTCCCGCTGGCTTCATCCCGCGCACTGGCGGCTTCGTTGCTCAGGGCTTCTTGCAGCGTGGTATCCTGATCCAAATGCTGTACCAGCAGCGGTGGATCCTGCCGGAAAGCGTTTTTTTCGTCCACTGTCATATCTTGCGTCATGGCGGCACGTGCCTGATATTCCGGATCATGGTTACGGAGCTCCATAGCACGGCCATCAATGCGGCTGCCAAAAAACGTGGTGAATTGAACGGTGGTGAATGTCCCGTCGTTTTTTTCGTACACGGGGCAGAAATCCCGCAGGCAGGTGAGCAAAATCTCGTAGCCTTCTTGTAGCAGTTCTTCGGGATCCAGTCGATATTTACGGGCTATATTATAAATGGCTTGCCGCCGACCATAGAGAAACTTGACCACATCCTGCTGTGCCATCTGGTAGCCGCTATCGGCTGCACGCATTTCGGCCAGTGTGTCCTCGGGGGGCATACTGGTCAGCGGTGGGGTTTTTGTGTCGTTTTTATTTTGTGCGGCCATTGGCATTTTTCTTGCTCTTTTATTATATAATACATTAACTTATTTTTTTATGTGTCCGGAATAAGCTGGTGCCGCGTTCGGTTTTTAAAAAAGCGGGGTTTTTCTCACCTTCCCGCGCTGGGCACACCATACAGCATAACCAAAGCTGCTTTATTCCACCTTTTGTTATAACGCACATAGTGTCAGTTTTTATGAGAAAAATTTCTGACAGAGGCCCTCGCCCCCTAATTACCCGCGCCGAGGGTGATAAAAAAGCCGCGGTGATAATTTTATATACATTATGCCGAAATCAATTCGGCATGATGTACCGGGCGATAATCCGACCCTGAGCAAAATGTCCCATTTTGCTGACCAGAACCCGTTAGCTATTTCTTGCTTGGAATACGTTACATCAGAAATATAACTGATTTAAATCCGGTGGATTTTTTGGTACATGGCGTAAACCCGCTGAATGTAACGTTTGGCGTAGGTGGGCGTGCCGCTGTGATAGCGGCCCACACTATCCCACCAGTTGCGGGTGGCACGGTGTTTCTTCAAATATGTAACGGCATAGCTGGCATTGGCTTGTACATCCAGCGCCTCTGCCACATTGGTAAAAGCTGATTTATGCCAGTGCCAGTTAATCTGCATCAGGCCCAGATCCAGATTATCGTAGCCGAGGGCAATTTTTTCTTCAGCAAAATGGGTAGCCGCCGCATGATTGGCAAACCGACGGGCAAAATGCAAACCCCGCAGCTTAACCTGCCCCTTTACCGCCTGTATGCGCTGCTGTACTGCCGACGCTGAAAGCCGATGCAACGTTTTACCATTCACCTGCACATTAAACCGGGTAAAACCGATTTTTTGCAAATGCTCCAGCTTTGCTTGGGCGGCGGTAGCATTTGGCAGGGTATAGTTACGGGTGGGGTTCACACCAACCGTGTACGGCCATGGTAAAAGCTGACCTTCCAACGCCTTGCCACTTTCGGCCAAACTCATGGCATGCAACAACCCATGCGGGATATCATGCCGTTGTTCGACCGCCGAAACATCCAACCAAGCCTGCAAGGCAACATCATGGTCATACGCACGGACACTGGTGGCCGCCACTAACGGTAGCCCTAGCGCCAGAATGATTGTTTTTAAAGTTATCGCATACATCATCACTTACCTTATGGCAGGCAGCTATTGTATACTTCCTACAAGTTTGACAGAAATTTGAGAATTTAAAGAATACAGCTTTAGCGCTTAAAGATGAGGTAAACCAAGCCCTCATCGTTGGGGCGGCCAGCGGGCGCTAACCGCATATTTTCCATGGCGGCATGGCGCAGCTCGCCCCATTCATCGGTTAGCGGAATGGTGATAGCGGGCAGGTTAATTTCATTCGGCTCTGGCAGGCGGTTTTTAGCATGCACAACCAACCCTGTAAGGAGGGAAGATTGCCAGACTTCCGCTAGATCAAAGGAAACACCGGCACCTTCAAACCAGTTGGGAATGACGTAGGTTTCTCGCAGGATGCCGGGAATATCTTCGTCCATAGCCATGGCGCGGATAAGGTCGGTGGCGCCAAATTCCTTGGAAATACTCCGCTTCACATCATCCAGCTTGGTGCCATCAACAATCTGGAGGTAAGCGCGGTAGGGCACGTCGGTCGTCAGCACAGCAATATATGTGGTGCCAGACTGCCCCGTCAGGAACATACGGGTGGCCATTTTGGGCAGTAATGAGCGCATCCGGAAGGCTCGGTTGTTGTAGCCTTCCACCACCAGAATATCCACATAGTCCTGATCTTCCAAAGTCACGTTGACAATAGGCTCGGGAAATTCAACATGGGCAATATCTTTTTCTGCGAGACCAATGGTTAGGGTATGGGTGGGGCCGTGCCATACTTGAGTTTCGGCCGCTGCCAGCGGAGCTATTAAACCAAGCAAACCAGCTAAAAGAAAGGCAAAGAGGTATTTCATATCTTGCATTATTATTGAATTTCGCGTGTTCGTAAACTAGCAACTTGCAATCCGAATGGATTGGCTCGGGTAATCAGGGTCTCTTTTAGGCGGAGGTTAAAAGCAATCGGCTTGGTTTGCACCACGCTGCCGTTAATAATTTGTTGCAGGCTGCCCTGCAAATTTACTGAAACAAATTCTTCCCCATTCTCTTCAATTTTATTAATGCTCATGCTTTGGCGGTTGGGAATAAAGTGTTCGGAAGCCTTAATATTCCGGGCGTTTTCA
The DNA here is from genome assembly GCA_964506925.1 of uncultured Pseudomonadales bacterium. Lineage (GTDB taxonomy): Bacteria > Pseudomonadota > Alphaproteobacteria > UBA2136 > JAPPOO01 > CAZDNZ01. The sequence goes on from CAZDNZ010000072.1 coordinate 4,751, forward strand.
ATTTTTTTGCCAAAAAAACCATCAGCAAAACGTAACATTTGTGGCGTAAAAAGCTTTTTAACCTCTTGGTACTGCTCGCGGTAGTTTTGGTATGTGTACGTGTACAGGCTTTGGGTAATAAAATCGGTGAAGGCTACGGCCAAGGTATCGCCTTGCTCAGGCCGATAAATAGAAGCCGTACTACCCGGCACCACATACACGGGCATTGTTTCGCGCATGAAGACAATCTGGCGGCTGAGGGCACTGTTGCTGTTAAACATCCAGAGCAATCCAACCATTTGCACAACCACCACCACCAGTAAAATACCGGTCATTTTGTGGGATTTATCCAGCATACGGCCGGCACGTGCAATAAAGTCCATATCTGCAGAATACACAAGGCGTGAACACGTTACCAGATGTTCCTGCACTTTTTTTCAGCAGGTTGGCGAAAAGGTAACAACTAAACTTCAAATTTACGCACATACCGGGGGGGCGGCACCATGCGGCCAAAGCGCACATACTGGTATACAAACCGAAACGCCTGGCCTTCCGGCTTATCTATGGTCAGGCGGTTTACGGCATAAACCGCCCCACAGGCAGAAGCAAAGGCCACCAGCGGATCTCGGAACAGGAACATCAGGCCATAGTAAGTCACCAGAAACGACAGGGCGAACTCGGCATTGCGGTTCGGTTTATCAATATTACGGGGGACGGGGCGGGCGCTCATGTTAAAATGTCTTCATAGGGGGGCGCTCATAACCACCACCGGTTACAGATGAAGCAAGGGGGTTTACTCCTTCGTACATGCCTTTAAAAATACCGGGCCAAGCCGTCACAATAGTGCCGCCAATAATCATGACCCAGCCCCACGTTTTTTGCTCTACTAAGGCTTGGTAAAAGCCAAATATGGCGATAGCCAGCCCAATAAACAAACCAAGGTTACCGGAAAGCAAATCTACCAGTATCCCAGTCTCCGCCTTGCCCACGGGGCCACCATCTGGCGCTGCGTGGGCAAGGGGAATTGCAACAAAGAACAGCAAGCAGATTCTCATACAAGGTCAAATCAATCAGCGTACTGATCCACCTCCTGCTGATGATCCGGTTTTGGTAAATCCTTGTTCCACAACATCATCATCGGCACCTGCGGCACCAGCAAGCTTCTGTGCACCTTCAGCCAACCCGGCGAAGATGCCCGGGAAAGCGGTTACAATCACGCCACCAATAATCATAATAATGCCAGTGCCCGTATTCTGAGCTACCAGCCATGTGTACAAACCAAACAGAGCAAGGGCAATACCAGCAAAAAGGCCTAAATTACCCTGAACCACGTTTACCAGACTACTAGTCAAATCTCCGCCAACACCTTTTGCAGAAGAAGCATCTGCGGCAGCAGCTTCTGGCGCCATAAACACTAAGCCTACAAGCGCAATAAAAAATGCCATTGTCATCAATTTTTTCATGGGTTTTTCCTCTT